>JBOHCP010000021.1:0-17601 GCA_050698875.1 Streptosporangiaceae bacterium
GCGGCTGGGGGTCCGCGTTACCAGCGTCCAGGCCGTCGCGCATGCGTTCATGATGCTGGGCTTGCTCGGCGGCGAGGGCGCCGAGGCAGCGATCACGCACGTTCGCCAGGTTTCAGCGGGGCTCGGCGCCGGCGGCTTGGCGCCCCTGGACTGGCCGGACCTGGCCGCCGATTACTGGCGCATGCGAACTCAGGGGCCGCATGCCCTCGCCTGGACGCCTCGCGCTGTGGCCGTAGGCGCGCTCCAGTTGTTACTGCGAGTTGCCAGCCTGCGGTGCGACTGGTTCCGGCTCGCCGAATCCGGCTTCCGATTTCAGCTCCAGGCGGCCGCCGCGGATCAGCATCCGCCGGCGCGGCACCCGGGCGCGGCTCTTGCCGAGCTGTCGGCAGCCGATAACTGCGGACGTACGTACCGGCTCTACTCCGACGGCGGCCGCGGCAGCGACCGCTTGTGGACTGGCGAGGTCGTCGCGGAGCTGGTGTCTGGCCACGACCAGCTGGATGATGTTGCCTGGTTCGAACTGACCACGACGGATGCGCCGGCTGCCCGGGTGGTCTTCGGTCCCCCGGCCGCCATCCCGGCAGGGACGGCCGCCCCGGCGTGGCCTACGCCCGGGGAGTGTTACCTTGCCTGGCTGAGCCGGCAGGATCCGGCGCCGGAACTCGCCCAGAGTGACGGCAGGGAGGTCGTCGCGGCCGTCGCCGAAAGCCTGGTGACGGTCGGTGCGGTACCGGCGGAGAGCGGTCTGCTGCCGCCGCTGCTTGGCAGGCACAAGCGCTCGTCACACCCGGACCTGCCGGTTGGATGGCCGCACGCTGTCCGCCTCGGTACCGCGCCTGATCTCCAGATCGCGCTGTGCGTCGCCGTGCCGTTCGAGCACGCAGTCGCGGTGATCGAGGGGGTATCGGCATGGGGCGAAGACATCCAGCTCCACGTCTACGGCTGGCCGTGGATCGGCGGCCAGCAGTGGCCGAGGGCGATTCCCCCCTTCAAGGTCCGTGCGATCGATGATCTCGGCCACGAGCACGAAGGCCGGGCGGGCAGCTGGCGCGAGTACGGCGCTGGCGAAGCACATGGTGACTTCACGCTCTGGCCTGCCGTGCCACGCCAGGCCGGCCGCCTGCACGTCATCATCAGCACCCTCTGGGAAGCGGGCTGGGCGGATATCGAGCTGCCGACGAGGTGACGTGCCTCAGGCCTTCGCCGGCAGCGTGACGACGAAGGTCAGCGCTCGGTCGACCCAGGTGGCCAGTGCCTCGTCGGTAGCGGTGCCGTCAGGCCCGATCAGGATGAAGCCCGCGCTCGGGCCGCGCTGGCCCATCTCGAACGGCCGGGCGGCGGGCTCGGCCAGGGCGCCCGGGCCAGCCTCGGAGCCGACGCGGACCAGCAGATCCGCACCCCTGACGCCGCAGCACATGGTGCCGCCGACCAGGAACGCCAGGCCGCCGAACATCTTCTTCTCCGTCGCCTCCGATCGCCCGGCGGCGATCGGCGCCGCGCGCGTTCGCTCCGCCAGCGCTTGGTCGAAGGTCACGATGCCCCTCCTTCCGGGGACGCTCTGGCGGGCCGGCTGCGGCTCGCTCGGCCGCAGCTCGCAGGGTGTCACCGACGTTAGTCTGCCACCAGCCAGTCGGTCAGCTCGGCCAGCGACGCGATGTGGGTATGCGGGCCGTCGCAGAATCCGTACGGGTCCACGTGCACCGGCTGCAGGCCTGCCGCAAGCGCGCCCTTGACATCGAACCTGACCGTGTCGCCCACGTACAGGCTGCGGTCAGAAACGACGTCGAGGGCGTCCAGCGCTAGCTGGAAGATTCTCGGGTCCGGCTTCTCGATCCCGACCAGGTGCGAGTCGATCACCACGCCCACTCGCGGCAGCTCGTCGTCGGTGACCGAGCACACCTTGTGCTGCTCGAGCCACTGCTCGATGGTCCCCCAGGCGTTCGACACGACGGCCAGCTTGTACCCGGCCGCCGAGAGCGCCCGCAGGGTATCTGCGGCGCCGTCCACCGGCACCCACGTGCTGGCCATCACGTCCTCGATCAGCGTGGCGGCCGCGTCAAGGTGCTCATCGCGAACGCCGACCTCTGCCGCGATCACCCGTCGGTGGGCGGACCAGTCGATCGGCTCCATCTGCTCCAGCGCGACCAGGGCCGCGTAGTGCGCGCGGTGCCAGTCCGCCGCGACGGACTCGTCGTGCAGCCCGGCGATGGCGGCCCGGCCCGCCTCGGCGTCGGGAAGCAGCAGTACGCCGCCCGCATCGAAGATCACGGCGTCGACGGTCTCGCGGGCCGGCAGCGTTGTGGGGGTCACGCCCGCACCCTATGCGATGGACCCGGACCCGGCGGCCTGCGCGTGCCCTGGCCAGAACTGAAACGTGTTCTACTATGGACGGCAGCAGTCGAGCTTGGCGGGCCGCGCGACGAACTGGCGACGGAGATCAGATGGCAGCCGATGACCCGGAGTTTGACCTCGTCGTCGTCGGCAGTGGCGCGGCTGGCATGACGGCCGCGCTGACCGCGGCGCTGCACGGGCTGCGGGCGGTTGTGCTGGAAAAGACCGAGTACTTCGGCGGCTCGACGGCGCGCTCCGGCGGCGGTGTCTGGATTCCCGGCAACTCGGTGCTGCGCCGCTACCGCGTGACCGATACGGCCGACCAAGCCAGCCGGTACCTCGGCTACGTGGCGGGCGAGGGTACCCCCGCGAGCCTGCGTGCCGCGTTCCTCGAGCACGGGCCGGCCATGCTGGACCTCGTCCGCGCGCACACGCCGCTGGACTTCGCCTGGGTGCCGAACTACTGCGACTACTACCCGGAGGCGCCTGGCGGCCGGCCCGGCGGCCGGTCGGTCGAGCCCGCGCTGCTGAACGGCCGGGTCCTCGGCGCGGAGCTGAACCGGCTGCGACCGCCGTACCTGCCCGCACCGGCCGGGATCACTGTCACGCAGGCCAATTACCGCTGGATGAGCCTCGGCACCAGCCACCCGCGCGCCATCACGACCACGGCCAGGGTCACGGGCCGGATGATTAGCAGCAAGCTGCGTCACCGGCGGCTGCTCAGCATGGGCCAGGCGCTCGCGGCGGGCCTGCGGGCGGGACTGGCGGACGCCGGCGTCCCGGTGTGGCTGGAGACGCCGATGACCGGGCTGCTCCTCACCGGCGACCGCGTGACCGGTGTGCGTGTGCTGCGCGCGGGCCAGCCCGTCGTCGTGCGCGCAGCCCGCGGCGTGCTGCTCGCGACCGGCGGATTCGAGCGCAACGAGCAGCTGCGCCGGCGCTACCAGCGGGCGCCGATCGGTGCCGAGTGGACGGTCGGCTCGCCCGGGAACTCCGGCGACGGCATCGTGGCCGGGGCGGCCGCGGGCGGCGTGCTGGAGCTCATGGACGACGCCTGGTGGGGGCCTTCGATCCCGCTGCCGGGCGGGCCGGTGTTCTGCCTCGCCGAGCGCAGCCTGCCCGGCTCCTTCTTCGTCAACGCGGCCGGCGAGCGGTTCATGAACGAGGCCGCGCCGTACGTGGACGCCGTGCACGTGATGTACGACCGGCACACCGATGACAACCCGCACATCCCGTGCTGGATGATCGCCGACCAGCGGTACCGCAACCGGTACGTATTCACCGGCGTGCCGCCGCGCAAGTCGCTGCCGCGCCGCTGGCTCGCCGCAGGGGCGGTCTTCCTGGCCGGTTCGCTGGCCGAGTTGGCCGGCCAGATCGGCGTGTCCGCCGACGGGCTGGCCAAGACGGTGGACAGGTTCAACGAGTTCGCCCGGTCCGGAAAGGACGCGGATTTCGGCCGTGGCGACTCGGCATACGACCGCTACTACGGTGACCCGAACTGCAAGCCGAACCCGAACCTGGCGCCGGTCGCCGAGCCGCCCTTCTACGCCATCAAGATCGTGCCGGGGGACCTCGGCACCAAGGGCGGGCTGCGCACCGACGAGCGCGCCCGGGTGCTCCGCGCGGACGGCAGCGAGATCCCCGGCCTGTACGCGGCCGGGAACACCAGTGCCCTGGTCATGGGCCGCAGCTACGCCGGGCCGGGCGCCACGATCGGCCCCGCCATGACGTTCGGCTACCTCGCTGCCCTGGACGCGTCCGCCGGGGCCACTGATCCGCTTCCCGAGGACGTCGGCGGCTGACCGACTCGCCGCTTGCAGTCAAGGCACGGGAGAATCGGCTCATGGCCATTGCTCGCTCCCTTGGACTGTTCATCGCCGCCGGGCTGGCCGAGATCGGCGGCGGTTACCTCATCTGGCGCTGGCTACGCGAGGGGGCGCCGATCTTCGCGGGCATCCTCGGCGCCGTGGTGCTCGTCTTGTACGGGGTGATCCCGACGCTGCAGCACAGCCACGACTTCGGCCGGATCTACGCCGCCTACGGTGGCGTGTTTGTGGTGGCCTCGCTGCTGTGGGGCTGGGGAGTCGGCGGCAGCCGCCCCGATCGCTTCGATGCCATCGGCGCCGCCGTGGTCCTCGTCGGGGTCGCGATCATCTACTTCACGCCGCGCGGCTAGCCCGAGCCCCGCGCCAGGTCAGCGGCAACCGCCGTCCGTCGCACTACCGAGGCGCGGCTGCCATAGTGTGACCGCTAGCGGTGCGCAAATCTCCATGAAAGGGACGCCATTTTGACGTTAACGGTCACAGTGTCTCTGTCGGGCCCGTCCAGTGCCTCCGCTCGCGCGGCGGTACGCACACCTGCGCTCTGTCAAGTGCCAGAGCGCTGCGGCAGCCGTCGGCGATTGCCCCCGACAGGTGACCAGGCAGGCTGGCGACGTGGACACGAGACATTCGGCCGCGGTCGGCGTGATCGGAGCGCTATTCGCGAGTGAGGGCGCCGCCGACTACCTTGGCGAGCCGGTGAGCCAGGCCGCGCACATGCTGCAGGCAGCCGCGCTGGCGGAACAGGCTGGTGCCCCGCCGGAGCTGGTCACCGCTGCGCTGCTGCACGACGTCGGCCACTTCACCGGCACCGTGACCGGCCGTGACCTGATGCGTGGCACCAACGACCGGCGCGGCGAGCAGGGTGCCGCCTGGCTGGGCCAGTGGTTCGGCCCACAGGTCACCGAGCTCGTATGGCTGAACGTGGCGGCCAAGCGGTGCTTGTGCGCGGTCGAGGCCGGTTACCTGGCCAGGCTGTCGGCTGCGTCGGTCCACACCCTCGGTGTCCGGGGCGGTCCGATGCGAGCTGACGAGATCACCGCGTTCGAGGCCAGCCCGTAAGCCAGCGCAGCGTGCCAGGTTCGGCGCTGGGATGACGAGGCCAAGGACCCGGAGCAGCCGTACCACGGTTTGAGCAGTTCGCCGCGCTGCTCACCGCGCCGGCGCAGCAGGAGGCGATACTGGGCAGCGCGGCTGCCGCTCCGGCGCCGCGAGAGGGAGGCCGTGGCCGTGCTGCGCTATCACCGGGTCGTCGTCAAGCTCAGCGGCGAGGCGCTGGCCGGGACGGCAGGTTCCGGGGCAGACCCGGCGAGTCTGGCCAGGGTTGCCGGCGAGGTGCTGGCGGTGCGCGAGCTTGGTGTCCAGATCGCGGTCGTCGTCGGCGGCGGCAACTTCTTCCGCGGCCGGATGGCCGCGGGATGGGGTATCAGCCGCGCCGAGGCGGACAACATCGGCATGCTCGGCACGATCATGAACGCGCTCATGCTCCGCGGCGCGCTCACCGCGAGGACCGACATCGACATCCGGGTGATGACCGCGGTCCCCATCCAGACCGTGGCCGAGCCGTTCATCCGGCTGCGGGCGATCCGGCACCTCGAGCACGGGTCGATCGTGCTGCTTGCCGGGGGCATCGGTCAGCCCTACGTGACGACCGATTACCCGGCCGTCCAGCGCGCTCTGGAGCTGGACGCGGACGCGCTGCTGGTCGCCAAGCGGGGTGTCGACGGGGTCTACGACAGCGATCCGAAGCTGAACCCGAACGCGGTGCGGTACGACCGGCTCAGCTACGACGAGGCGCTGGCTGTCGGCGTGCGCGTGATGGACACCAGCGCATTCGTGCTCGCGAATGAGCAAGCGCTCACCATGCACGTGTTCGACGTCGCCGCCGCCGGTGCGATGCGGCAGATCTGCGAGGGCGCCGATCTCGGCACCCGGATCAGCCCCAGGACTGACGGTGCGGGCTCGGCTCGCTCTCGGTTCCTCGCGCCGCCGGCGCCGCTCCGGCAGACTAGTCCCGAACACCGTCCTCGCGGTAAGCGGAAGGGGCTGAGCGGCGCGTGAGCCAGCAAGAAGACCCGGTTCCGACGCCGCGCTACCGCGCCGTGGTCGCCGCCGCGGCCGAGATCGCCGCGCAGCTACAGCAGTCCTACGTCGGTGTCGAGCACCTGTTCCTCGCGATCCTGCGGGACCGGGCCGCAGTGCCGACGCAGGTGCTGGCCACGTTCTGCGATCTGGACTCCATTGATGACCGACTGCGCGAGCTGATGGCGTCGTACGGCTACCGTGCAGAGGCGCCCGCCGGCGCCGTCTGGGTGTCCCGGACTGAGCTGCCGGACTTGCTTCGGGTGCTGCCCGAGTGCGTCGATTTGCCGGCCAGGCTCGCGTTCAACTTCGCGGGAGACCGGGCCTGGATCGCGGTTACCGCGCCAGGTGATGGTACGGCCGCGGTGGCTGCCGCGTGTGCGCTGCTGTCCGGACCTTGACCCGCACAGTTCAGACCGGGGTGCGCCGCGCCCCGACCATGTTGACGAGGACGTTCAGGCCGAGCGCGCCGGCCGGCACCAGCGTCACCAGCGCCGGGATCTGGTACCGCCAGGAGAACACGAACAGATCGGACACCAGCAGCACGAAGACCGCGGACCCGAAGAACAGCAGGCAGCCGAGGGCGAGCTGGCGGCTGCGCGGGTCCAGTCGCCGGCGCGCCACGAGAACGAGCGACCCCGCCAGCCCGGTGATGGTGAACAGCACCAGCAGCGGTCCCGAGGAGTACCCGCCGTCGAGCTGGTAGTGGTGCAGGAAGTCAGCGACGGGCCGCCAGACCATGGGCTGGCCGCCGCCGAATTGGCGGACGATGCCGCTGACCTCCTGCTTGCTGGCGTGCGGCGTGAAGTAGGGGAACGACTTCGCGAACTGCCATCGGGTGATCGGCGGGTCACCGGGCGCGGTCTGCCGGGTCACGGCGAACAGCTTCAGCACGTCCCGCCCGTAGGCATCCAGAACCCGCAGCGGCTGCTGGCTCAGCACGCGGGAATCGAAGGTCGTGATGGTGCTGTCCACCGCAGCGCGCGATTCCGAGCGATAGATCGCCTGCACCGGCGCCGCCGGGTTGAAGGCGAGCCAGTCGTCGCCGTGGGCCTGCTGCGCCGCGGCCGGGCAGATCGCGCGTTCGGCCGCCGTCAGCCGGATCGTGGCGCAGTCGACGGCCGCGGCCGTCCGTCCATAGAGCGACGTGACGCCCTGATGAGACAGTGCGAACTGACCGGTGGCCAGGTATGACCCTGTGCAGTAGGCAGCGATCGGCAGGGCAAACGCGACGCAAAGCGCGGCTGCCCTGCCCACGGCCCATCGCCAGCCACCGCCGACGGCCAGCAGGAAGATAACCGCGGGCAGGACGAGGGCCTCGCCGACCTGGGCGAACGTGGCCGACGTGCCGAGCACCAGCCCGGCCGCGACGACCCGCCGCCAGCCCGGATCCGGCCGCCAGAGCAGGATTGCAAGACCCGCCACGATGAGCGCCTCGAACCAGGTCGTCGGCATGATCGTCTGCTCCTGCTGGAGCTGGTAGCCGTCCAGCAGAAGCGGCGCGATGGCCAGCGCGGCCAGCCAGCGCGAAGCGCCGCGGCGCAGCAGCAGCACGTAGATGGCGACGGCCATCGCCAGGCCGAGCAGGTGCTGGACCGCGGCGACCGTGTTGAGGTTCGCCACGAACAGGATCGCGCGCAGCGGGGCCTTGTACCCCTCGGGGTCGTTGCCCTGCGAGTCGCGGAGGTACTTGACCGAGTCGATGTAGAGCAGGGCCGGTCGATAGGCCAGCTGGGCTAGCACCCGCAGCACCAGGCCCGCCAGCAGGAGGACGATGGCTAGCCAGTGCTGGCGAGCCACGGCTGCGGCAGCGGCCCGCCGGAGGGCCGGCCTGGCGGGCGCGGCGACGGCGTCCGCGGTGTCGGCGGCGGGCTGAACGAGCCCGTTCCCCGCAAAGACGGTCACCAGGGGATCGCGGTCAGCCGGTGCGCCGTGGCCCGCTCCGGGCGTACCGATCCTCATACTCGGCCAGGGGGAACCCATCCCCCGCTGGAGTGCCAGAGGGCGAGGACGACGGTCACGATGGTCAGCCAGCGGGTCATCCGGTTGCGCGGGACCTGGGTGAGCGCCACCCAGGGGAGCGCGGTGTACCAGGCGAACACCCAGGGCGACACGACAATCCAGGCGTACGTCAGCGCGAACGGGGCGACGACCTCGCGCGGTTGCTCGGCGGAGATGCGCTGATAGACCAGCCAGGCGACGATGAACATGCAGGTAAGCCACCCGATGCTGATGGGCAGGGCCAGGCTCACGTGGTATTGCTTGGCGATGTAGTACGGGATCCACCAGGGCGACGGCAGAGTGACCCACGTGGAGCCCGCAAATACCGGCTTCAGTGCCCCCATGCCAAAGGCGCTGTATTCGAGCGCGAGCGTTGCCATGGCCACCACGGCAATTCGCCCGAGGCGGAGGTACTCGCGCCGCTGCAGCAGCGGCCACGCCAGCCCGAGCGCCACAAGCCCGGCAGTGATCTTCACGCCGCAGCCCACGCCGATCAGCAGGCCGATCGCCACGTCGGCCCAGACGCCGCGGAAGCGCCGGGCCAGCTGGATCGCGGCGATCGCGGCCGCCGCTACGAACGTGTCGAAGTGCCCGCCGCCCACCAGCTGCTGGATGAGGACAGGATTCACGGTCCAGAACAGCGTCGCCCGAACCGGGTCGTGAGAGGTCCTGAGCAGCAGCACGCCCACGGCCAGGAACACGAAGCCGTTCAGGATCATCAGCACCCAGATGGTGGTCTGGACGCTGGCGCCGCCGATGGAGGCCGCGAAGGACTGGATCCACGTCGCCACCGGCCCGTACACCGACGGCTGGTTATGCCACAGTCGGCCGACGACGTCGAAGTACGCGGGGTCATGGCGACTCAGCCAGGACAGGCTGCCGGCCGAGTACGGGTCCCGGCCGAGCACGGCGAGGCGGCCGTACGCCGCGTAACTGGCCGTGTCCGACGAGCCGACCGGTGTGAGGCAGACCATGACCGCGACGACCGCCGCGCTGGCCAGCAGCAGCTTGCGAGGGTCGGGCCGCCAGCCCTGGCTGTGCGCCCACAGCATGCCGGCCAGGCCGAGGCAGGCGAGGATGTCGCCGCTGTAGAGGACGGTTGAGGTGAAGATGTCGTGCAGGCCATAGTGTGCATTGAGGTGCTCCGGGTTGAGCACGCGCGACACGAGGTCGGTCAGCGGCAGCCAGACGCCCTGCAGGGTCTCGGAGTTCGGCGCTGTGGCGCCGACGATCATGCCGAGCAGCAGGCCGACCCCAGCGACCGAGATCGCGACCCTGGGGTGCGCGAGCCGGCTCCAGGCGAGCTTGCGGATGACCGTGCTCATCAGGCGCTCGACCGGACCGGTCGGCTCGACCGGACCAGTCGGCTCGACCGGAGCGGTCGGCTCGACCGGACCGGTCGGCTCCAGAGTGGGGACCGGCACCGCCGGCCCGGTCGGACGGGCCGACACGCTCGGGCGGGCTTGCGTGGCCGGGCGGGCGGACACGGCGACGCTGGTGTGATCCGTCACACCGGCCTGACCTGCATCTCTCGGGTCGGCCAGCCCGTTCCCGTCACCACGGCCGTTCGTCCCGGACTCCGCCTGCCTAACTGGCCCGGGTGAATCGGCAGGGCTGGCGGACACCTGCGTCACGCGCCCACCTCCGTCACCGACCTGCTCGGTCAGCTTCCTTGTGCCCGCCTCGGCATTGCTTGGACTCCCCGGTTACCTTCCTACAGCTCAGCCGCTCCCCTGGCTGCGGGCCTCCGATCAGCGTAAGGGGACCGCAGAAGACGGCGGGCCGGATTCGTGTGAAATCGTACCCGCTGGCACGCGGGAGACGGCCGGGGGAGCAGGATCCGGCGGCCCGGTCACGTGCCGCGGTCGGCGCTCCTGGCTGAGCCGTTGCCTCCGTCATCGAATAGATCGTAGAGCGAGCGCTCACGGATCCACGCCTCGACCGGTCGGGTTCGGGCCGGTCCCGGCCGGGACGCCTCGCCGGGATGACCCCGTCGGCCCGGCGCTCTTGCTGCGTCGTTGCTTGTCCCCCGCGCCCGTGCGCTGGGTGCGGAGATCCTCTCATGCTGATCTCGTGCGGTCCATGAACTCGTCTTCGGGCGGGGATAAATTCATAAAAGAGCGGAATAGTACGGCGCGCTATCCGCAACCGATTCACCTTGAATGGGCGATGCGGACGCCCACGGCGGCGGGAAAGCGTAAGGCGAGGCGTGCTGTGTGAGCCAGGCAGGTAACGGGAAGCCTGGGCGGCATGCGCCACCGGGGGTGCAATGCGCAAGGCCGCTGTCACGTTCGGCGTAGTCGGCATCATCCTGCTGATCGCCGCTGGGCTACTCGCATGGTGGATCACGCCGTCCTATATCGCGCGGATCCCGAGCAACTACAACAAGACTCGGACCTACGACGGCACGATCCACAGCTTGTTCAACCCGGCGGCACTGGCCGCAGGTAACCCGGCCGCTGCCATCAAGACGAACCTGCCCGCCACGCTGACCGACAACGTCAAGGTGCTGCAGACGTCGGGAAACAAGGCCCTGGTGCAGGACACCCGGGTCGTCAAGGCTGCCGGCAGCCCGGTGGCCGCGACGGTGCAGCACTACGCGCTCGACCGGACCTCCCTCGAGGCGACCAGCAGCCACCCCAGCAGCTGGGTTGTGACGCCCGCCAAGGGCCTGACGGTGAGCTGGCCGCTGGGCGCGAAGAAGCAGACGTACACCGGCTGGGTGGCCCTCACTAACACCACGACGCCCCTGCGGTTCCTGGGGGAGGCACAGCAGGGCGGCATCACAACCTACGAGTACCGCGCCACCGTGCCGCCGACGCCGATCAAGAACACGCAGGTGCTGGGGAGCCTGCCGAAGTCGATCCCGGCGGCGCTGGTGCCGCAACTGGTCGCGGCCGGGCTGATCTCGCGTAGCCAGGCCGCGAGCCTGGCTACCGCGTTCCCGCACGCCACGTCCATCCCGCTCGGCTACACCTACCAGGCCACGAACACCTACTTCGTCGCGCCGGCCACCGGCCTGGTGGTGAACGTGGCCAACAACGAGACCGAGACGGGCGGCATCGTGCTTCCGAACGGCACGCTCGCCCCCGTGCTCCCGGTCCTGTCCGACAGCTACCACGCGAGCCCGGCCAGTCTGTCGGCGGCCGTGACGGACGCCAACAACGGCAGCAGCGTCATCTCCACGTGGGGCGTGAACGTGCCCATCGCCGTTGCCGCGGTCGGCTTCCTGCTTGTCGTGCTCGCGATCATTCTGTGGCTGCGCAAGCGCAGCCGCGGCCGCCCGGTGGACGTGGGACATGGTCAGCGGCATCCAAGCCCGGCAGGCCGCGTCACCTGATCGCTGCCGCGAGAGACCCCAGGCTGTGCTGACGGTCGGCATCCGGGTGGCCTAACCCTGGCCTAACCCCCGCCAACCGGGCCACTGCTCAGCTCTGGCACCGGGCGCGGCGGAGAACTAGCATTCTCGGCCAGAGCGACGAAGCGTCGCGGAGCAGCGCCCGGGCGCTCCGGGCGACCGTGGCCGGGAAGGCGAGCGCGGATGGCACCGATCGACCGGCGGGTCCGAGTCTGGGCGTGGCTCGTGCGGCGGCAGGGCTCAGTCGGCGCGAAGAGCGACGCTGACATCGTCGCCATGCAGTCCCGGCACATGCCGAGCAACAGATTCACCAACAGGATGTTCGGCGCCGTCGTGTCCGGAACTGAGGCACGCGACCTGGCCGTGAGCCGGCCGACGGGCGATATCCCGGTGCGCGTCTATCGGCCCGCTGTAGCCGGTCCGGGCGTGCGGCCGCTGATCGTCAACTTCCATGGCGGCGGGTTTGTCTTCGGCGACCTGCGCATGGCGGACTGGATGTGCAGCTCGGTCGCCGTGACCGTAGGCGCAGTCGTGGTTTCGGTGGATTACCGGCTCGCGCCGGTGCACCCGTTCCCGGCCGCCGTGGACGACTGCTACGCGGCTCTGACCTGGGCGGCGGAGAACGCGGCCGAGCTGGGCGCGGCCGGGGCGGCGGAGGCAGCAGCCCCGCGCGTCGGAGTGATGGGAGAGAGCGCGGGAGGCAACCTCTCGGCGGTGATGTGCCTGCTAGCGCGGGACCGCGGCGGGCCGCAGATCAGTCACCAGGCGCTGCTGTACCCGGCGACCGACATGACGAGCATGTCTCCCAGGGCAGCGAACTCGCTCATCATCTCCGAGCCGGAGATGCTGGCGTTCAAACGGCTTTACCTGGGCGACGCCGATCCGGCCGATCCGCGGGCCTCGCCGCTGCTCGCCGGAGATCACAGCGGCCTACCCCCGGCACTGATCCAGGTGGCCGAGCACGATCCGCTGCGCGAGGACGGCGTTCGGTACGCGGCAGCCCTGCGGTCGGCCGGAGTGCCGGTACGATTCACCGAGTACGTCGGGATGCCGCACGGCTACCTCAACTTCCCCGGCGTGTGTCGCAGCGCCCGGCAGGCCCTGGCCGAGATCTGCGCCGAACAGGCCGCTGCCCTCGTCGAGACGGACTCGCCGGCCGAAAAGTCGCTTGACCCCGCTTAGACAACGCAGTACCAGCAGAAAGGACACGCAAACCGCGTGCTAACCCCCGGCTACCGGGCGGCCCTGTCCGGTGTGCGGCGGGAGCGCGCTGCGACGGCGGGAGGTATCGGCGGTGGATTCGTTCACAGGGAAGCTGGCCGTGGTGACCGGTGGCGGCTCGGGCATGGGCCGCGAGCTCGTCCGCCAGCTGGCGGCGGACGGGTGCTCGGTTGCGACCTGCGACTGGCACCCGGACGGGCTGGCGGACGCGACAGCCGCGGCGCAGGCCGGAGCGCCGCCCGGCGTCCTGGTCACGACCCACGCCTGCGACGTCTCCGAGGAGGCGCAGGTGCTGCGGTTCCGCGACGAGCTACTGCAGCGGCACGCCGCCGATCACGTCGACCTGGTCTTCAACAACGCCGGCGTCGGCGGGGGCGCCAGCTTCGTCCGTGACAGCCGGGAGCACTGGGAGCATACGTTCGCCGTCGACTGGTGGGGGGTCTATTACTGTGCGCGGGCCTTCCTGCCGCTGCTGATCGCCAGCGGCGATGGCGTGCTGGTCAACACCAGCAGCGTGGACGGGTTCTGGGCGTCGCTGGGTCCGGGAAGGCCCAACACCGCCTATTGCGCGGCGAAGTTCGCCGTGAAGGGATTCACCGAGGCGCTCATCGAAGACCTGCGCACCAACGCGCCGCAGGTGCGGGTCGCCGTGGTGATGCCCGGGCACGTAGGCACCGACATCGTCGCGAACAGCCGCCGTGCCCTCGGCCTGCCCGAGCCCGAGGCGATGACCGCGGCCCAGCTCGAGCACCTGATCCCGCCTGGCGCGCGGGCCGGGCTGGTCCGCGCCGGCTTGCTCGCCGAGGATGCTTCCGCCGACGAGGTGCGCCGGCTGCTCACGCGGCTAGAAGCCGACTTCCGGGACAAGGCACCGGTCACGGCAGCCCAGGCGGCAACCGTCATCCTCGACGGCGTGCGAGCCGGGGCCTGGCGCATCCTCGTCGGCAGGGACGCCCGGCTGATCGACGCGGCGGTGCGCGCCAAGCCCGACGCCGCCTACGACTACGCCGCGCTGTTCAGCGACGTGGCAGAGCGCGCGAGAGCTTCGTCGGCTGCGCCCGAGGGGTAGATCCTTCGTGGCGGCTCTGCCGGGAGGCGCCTGCCGGGCGTATTCGTCACGCGCGTCACCCGGCGGTCGTCAGGGGAACGGGGGCGGCGCGCGGCAGCTCGACCGAGGCAACGACGGCATCCAGCGCGCTCGCTTGACTGGCCGGGCTGACGTCAGCGACCGGGCCCGTCCAGAACATGCCGAACTCGAGGTTGTGGCCGGTGTCGTGAGCCTCGATCGACTGAGCCTGCCCGGTGAAGAAGGCATTGAACTGAGTTGTCCCGGCGGTGACAGCCAAGGCCTTGAGGTCGCGGACGAAGATGCCCTTGAACGACTGAGTGTTGGCGTCGAGCCTGTCAGCGCAGCCAGTACCCTCGCACGGCTCCGCCAGTACCCCGCCGACCGTGAGCTGGCCGATGGCGGCCCAGGCGATACGCTCGCCCGCACTCAACAGCGTGCGGTTGCCGGTGGCCTGGTACAGCTGCGCGAGCCCGGCCAGGATCACGCCCTGGTTGTACGTCCAGGTGATATCGGCGTTGTTCTCGCAGGTGTCATCGAGACTGTCGTTGACCAGGTTGCTGCTGTTGATCATTTCGCTGTGGTCGAACCACGACCACTCGGCCTCGGCCCACCGCAGGTATTTCACGTCACCGCCGATGCTGTTGTGCAGCCACGCGGTCAGCTCGATGAAGAGCTCGTTGGTGATCGCGTTCTTGTACGCACGCGGGCTGCGCTGCCACCACACGCCGCCGCCGCAGGCCGGTCCGGCGTGTCGGCTGGACGAGGGCTGGCGAGGCTGCGGTGCACCGCGTAGGTCTGGTGACTGGATGCAGGTACGCCGGCCAGCCGAGTCGACGAGGTCAGGCCCCGTTGACTCGGGCTGGCCTGGACCTGCCTTTGTCAGGCCAGGTCGAATCGATCGAGATTCATGACCTTGTCCCAGGCGGCGACAAAGTCGCGGACGAACTTCTGCGGCGAGTCATCACTCGCATAGACCTCGGCGAGTGCACGGAGCCTGGAGTTGGAGCCGAAGACTAGGTCGAAACGGCTGCCGCTCCACTTGAGCTCGCCGGTAACGCGGTCACGTCCCTCGAACGTCTCCTCCGCCTCGGACGTCGCCTGCCACGTCGTGCCCATGTCGAGCAGGTTCACGAAGAAGTCGTTGGTGAGCGTCTCGGGGCGGTCGGTGAAGACACCAGCGCTGGACTGGTCGTAGTTCGCATTCAGGACGCGCAGGCCGCCCACGAGCACGGTCATCTCCGGTGCGGTCAGCGTCAGCATGCTCGCCCGATCGACCAGCATGTGCTCGGCCAGCCGTGGTTGTAGCTTGCCCAGGTAGTTGCGGAACCCGTCCGCGGTCGGCTCAAGGACAGCGAACGACTCGACATCGGTCTGCTCCTGAGAAGCGTCCGTACGCCCTGGCGCGAAGGGAACCTGAACGTCGTACCCCGCGTTCCTCGCCGCTTGCTCGACGGCCGCGCAGCCGCCGAGAACGACCACGTCGGCCAGGGAGACCTGGGTCGTCCCGCCGGCCCGCGAGCTGTTGAACTCACGCTGGATCCGCTCTAGCGTCCGCAGCACGGTAGCCAGCTCGGCCGGATTGTTGACCTCCCAGTCGTTCTGCGGAGCGAGGCGGATGCGGGCCCCGTTGGCCCCGCCGCGCTTGTCGGTGCCGCGGAAGGTCGACGCCGCGGCCCAGGCGGTCGAGACAAGCTGCGAGATGGTCAGTCCCGTGCCGAGGATCGCGGCCTTGAGAGCAGCTATGTCCTCCGCTCCGATCAGCTCGTGCGTGACTGCCGGAACCGGGTCCTGCCAGAGCTGCGGCTCGGCCGGAACCAGCGCGCCGAGGTACCGAGAGATCGGACCCATGTCCCGGTGCGTCAGCTTGAACCAGGCCCTCGCGAACGCCTCCGCGAACTCCTTTCGGTTCTCGAAGAAGCGCCGCGAGATCGGCTCGTAGAGCGGATCCAGCCGCAGCGCGAGGTCCGTCGTGAGCATGACGGGGGCTCGCCTCCTCGCCGGATCGTGCGGATCGGGCACCGTTCCCGCCGCAGCCGGATCGGTCGGGATCCACTGCCAGGCACCAGCAGGACTCTTCGCCAGCTCCCACTCGTAGCCGAACAGCGTCTCGAAGAAGCTGTTGTCCCAGGTCGTCGGCGTGGGCGTCCAGGTGCCCTCCAGCCCGCTGGTGATGGCGTGGTCACCCTTGCCGGTGCCGTAGCTGTTAGCCCAGCCGAGACCCATCTCTGCAAGGGACGCGCCCTCGGGCTCCCGGCCGAGGTGCTCGTCCGCATCGGCCGCACCGTGCGTCTTGCCGAATGTGTGCCCGCCCGCGATGAGCGCGACCGTCTCCTGATCGTTCATGGCCATGCGACGGAATGTCTCCCGGATGTCGCGCGCAGCGGCCAGCGGGTCCGGGTTGCCGTTCGGCCCTTCCGGGTTCACGTAGATCAGGCCCATCTGGACGGCGCCGAAGGGATTCGCCAGCTCCCGGTCGCCGCTGTACCGCTGATCGCCGAGCCAGGTGTCCTCTATGCCCCAGTTGATGTCCTCCGGCTCCCACGTGTCCTCGCGGCCGCCGCCGAAGCCGAAGGTCGTAAATCCCATCGACTCCAGCGCGCGGTTGCCAGCGAAGATCATCAGGTCGGCCCAGGAGATCTTCCGGCCGTACTTCTGCTTGACCGGCCAGAGCAGTCTGCGGGCCTTGTCGAGGCTCGCATTGTCGGGCCAGCTGTTGAGGGGCGCGAAGCGCTGCGTGCCCGACCCTCCGCCGCCCCGCCCGTCGCTGATGCGGTACGTGCCCGCACTGTGCCACGCCATCCGGATGAACAGCGGCCCGTAGTGCCCGTAGTCGGCGGGCCACCAGTCCTGTGACGTCGTCATCACCGCGTCGACGTCCTGCCTCAGGGCATCAAGGTCGAGGGTCTCGAACTCTTCGGCGTAGTTGAAGTCCTCCCCCAGGGGACTGGCCGTGGGGGAATTGTGCTGGAGGATCCTCAGGTCCAGCTGGTCCGGCCACCAGTCTCGGTTCGACCGGCCCCCGGCCGACTGCACGACCGGGCACTTGCTCTCGTCGTTCATAATGTCCCCTTTCTCAGTGCCGGTGGCTGGACGCCGGTTTCTCAGTGCCGGTGGCTGGACGCCGGTTCATGTTCAGATCTGCGACTGGCACTGCGCACAACGACCCCAGTAGATGACCTCGGCTTCGTCGATCTCATACCCCTTGTCGTCCACCGCCGTCAGGCAGGGCGCGGAGCCGACCGCGCAGTCCACGTCGGCCGTGCGGCCGCAGACGCGACAGATCACGTGGTGGTGGTTGTCGCTGACACGGGCCTCAAACCGCGCCGGTGACCCGGCCGGCTGGATGCGCCGGATCAGGCCTACGTCCGCCAGGACGCTGAGCACGTCGTATACGGCCTGAAGCGAGATGGAACCTAGCTCCGCCCTGACCGTCTCGGCCACGGCATCAGCTGTCAGGTGAGGCTGACCGATAACCGCTCGCATGACAGCCAGGCGCTGGCCAGTCACTCGATAGCCGCGTTCCCGCAGGAGGTCGGCCGGCTCGACAACCATGCTCTCAACATTATCGAATCTGGAGTGACTCCGTGAATAGAATCTCTAAAGATTTTTTCGGGCGCGCGTCCGGCTTCTCGGTTCGGCCGGGATAAGGCTTCGCGAGCAGAGCTTCGGTCAAGGTCGCGCAGTCTGCCGGACCAGCGGCTGACATCATGTCGTCATGC
>JBOHCP010000022.1:0-17501 GCA_050698875.1 Streptosporangiaceae bacterium
AGCCGCGCGAACCCGCCCCCGCGGATCAGTAACAACGCCGCCGTCACGGACGCGTACGCCACGGCGCCACCTGGCTGATGTCCGCTTTCAACATATTTGCACCCCAGATAACGTCGGTGGCCTCCATCCCGGCCTTCTCCACCTGCCAGCAGCGCAGCCAGTCCGCCAGCGCCAGCAGCTCCCGCCTGGTGGTGCCGAACTCCCGGGTCTCCTGCTGCCGGCCCCCCTTACGGGCATCGCTGGGCACCCGGATCGTGACCATGACGGTCACCTTGCCGATATCGATCCCGGCGACCCGCTCGCAGAACAGCGGCTCGTCCTCGGCCTCTTGCATCGTGATCTCCTACGATGAGCATTGCGGATATACGGTCGCGGCCGCCCGCAGGAGCTGAAGGGCAAGCGGAAATCTTATCCGCGGGCTCGAGGCACCAGTACACAGCCCTCAAAGTCAGCTCCCGGCGCTCAGGCTATTCAGCGGGGTCGGACCCGCCACGCTACGACGGCGTCAGCGGGCGGCCGTGACCATCCTCCACCCCGCACCCCCGCCAGGCCGCAAACCCGCACACTCCTGCCAGTCCCGGCCACCGGGCGGCAGCAATCCCGGCCACGCGCAGGCCCGCAGCCCCGCACCGCCCATTTTCACGCCGCACGGCGTCCAGCAGGCACCCGAGGCTATTCAGCGTGCCTGGTAGGGACGGGTGCGGGCCAGGTCGGCAGCGTAGCTCGACCAGTCGCCGCCAGCCTCGTGCATCCATCGGGCTGCTGTCGTCTGGTGGATGCCGAGCAGGTCGGCGAGGACTGCAGCGGGAAGCTGGGCGGCAAGGCTGAGGAGCGCGGCCCGGCGGCCGGTCTGGGCGTAGATACCGAGGGCGCAGCCGTTCGCCGAGACGCGCCGGAGTGATCGGGCGTCCGGGCATGTGGCCGGGGAATAGCCAGGTTGTCCGCGACGGGGATCCGACTCCGCGGTAGGCGCGGCCGCTGCTGATGAGGCCGGCGACGCTGGCAAGGACCACCCGCACGCCACCCGGATCGTGGCCCGCGCCTGGCTGTATGTCATCTGGCACTGCCGGCAGGACGGTGTCCCCTACGACCCCGTCCGCCACCGCGCGCTGCAGCGCGTGCTCGCCGCCATGGCCCTGGCGGCCTGAGCCCAGATGAGCACCCATCCACCCCCGGCCAGCGTCAACGCCGCCTTGACACCGCCACGCCGGTCCGGTGCTACTACGTCGGCGATCCCGCCCGCCGCCCGGACTGTACGCTGACCGCCGAGATCCGGCTCGGCCCCACCGCCCTGTGCGGCTCGTGCGCCCGGTCGTGCTCAACCCTCGGCAAAGGCACCACCCCGCACCGCCTGCCGCCCAGCGCGCCGGTCGACGTCCTCGACTGGGTCGCCTCCGCGCACGCCGCTGTTGGCGAATCCCAGCGGCTTCCCGCCGCCG
Organism: Streptosporangiaceae bacterium; assembly: GCA_050698875.1. Classification (GTDB taxonomy): domain Bacteria; phylum Actinomycetota; class Actinomycetes; order Streptosporangiales; family Streptosporangiaceae; genus JAJYUU01. The sequence continues at coordinate 1,440 of JBOHCP010000022.1, forward strand.
CCGTCACCCGGGCCACGGCCAGCGGGCACTCCTGGGCCGAGATCGGACACCGGCTGGGCGTCACCCGCCAGGCCGCCTAACAGCACTTCGGCCATGAACCTTTCCTGGACCCTTGACACAGGGCTACTCATGCACAAACAACGTGGAACCGCTAACCCCTTGATTCCATGATGCTTCCTTTCCGGCTAGCACGCTCTGCGCCGTCACGCGGCGCCGGGCGACACGCAGGTCCACTTGGCCAGCCAGCTCATTTGCATGGTGGCACACCGCGCGAGCCGTGAGCCGTTTCCTGCGGCGACGTGGCCTGCGCCGACTGCCGCGATGGTAGCCACTCGCCCGCCTCAGAGGCTGGTCGGCGACGGGGCACGAGTCCGGGTGGCAGCAGATCGAAGCCGTCGAAGTATGCGGCGATCTCGCAGCGGGGGGCCGGTGAGCGTGATGTCCGTTCCGTAGGCCTCCTGGATTCCCTCCCGGGGGCGGCTGGCGTTCCCCTGCGAGATCACCAGGTAACTTCCCGGGACCCTCCGCTGGCGGAAGTGACGATCATGTCTGCCTCGCCGACGGTGAAGAAGTGCGGCATGCTGACCAGCAAGAGGCACACGGGCTCGGTCAGGTCACACATGACTCCCGAACCCCGAAGACGACCACGACCGACTCCGCCAACAGCCGTCGCGTGACGAGCCCGGGACCCTGGCGCGAGTCGCGATCGGGCGACTGGGCGTCGTCGACATGGCACAGCAGCGGTCGCTCCTCGGCGACCTTGGCCAGCAGGCTGAACTCGGCCAGCGCGACCAGGAACCGATCAGGCACTTCTCCGAACGAGATCCCGAACGCGACGCTCAGCGCGTCCCGCTGCGGCTCCGGAAGGGCATCGAGCCGGCCAAGCACGGACGCGCACAGCTGATGCGGGCCAGCGAACGGCAATTCCATCTCGGCCTCCGCCCCGGCGATCTGGGAGAGCGAGTTAAAGCCGGCGGCCTGCCGGGCCGCGTACCGCAGCAATGCGGTCTTTCCAACACCCACCTCACCGCGGATCACCAACGCGGCGCTCTGGCTGCCACGCACGTTCTCGAGCAGCCGGTCTAGGGCTTCGCGCTCGCTGGTCCGGCCGCGGAACGCCGACAGGCGCTGAGCGGCCGTTTCGCGCAGATCCTCGGGCATCTGGCGGACAGCGACGGCCATGGGGTCACCCGGCCGGGTGATCGGGGACCCCGGGCAGCAGCCAGGGACTCCACGGGCGCGACGGGCGCTCCAGAGCGCGATCCTGACGTCAACACCAAACCTACGGAGGTCAACATGAGCACCACCGAAACACACAACGCGAGCCGTGACGCGAGCGTCGGACAGGTCAGCATACATCTCGAGGTGGACATCATCCCTGTGTCCGACGTCGAGCGATCCAAGGAGTTCTACGACCGCTTGGGCTGGAGGCTGGACGACGACGTCGCCCCGCTAGAGGGCCTTCGCATTGTCCAGTTCACGCCCCCGGGCTCCGGGGCCTCGATCACGTTCGGCGAGGGACTCACCACGGCCGCGCCGGGCTCGGCCGAGGGGGGGCTGACCGTCTCCGACATCGAAGCGGCCCATGACGAACTCGTCGGCCGTGGCATCGACGCGAGTGACGTGTGGCACGGCCCGCCGTTCCCCCCCGAGGCGCGGCAACCCGGCCCCGATCCCGAGCGCACCAGCTACGGGTCGTTCTTCTCCTTCAGCGATCCCGACGGCAATACATGGCTCGTCCAGGAGGTCACGACGCGGCTCCCCGGCCGGATCGACGCCGCCGGTACGGCATTCGCATCCACGGCGGACCTGGCGAGTGCGCTTCGGCGTGCCGAGGCCGCCCACAGCGAGCACGAGAAGCACACGGGTCATCGGCTCAAGGCAGAGCTGGCGGAGCAGGTGCAAGACGAGAACTGGCCCGCCTGGTACGCCTCGTATTTGGTCGCGGAGCAGACCGGGACGGACCTGCCGACGTGACCGAGTTCGCGCTCGCCCCGGCCGCCGCGGGTGTGGCGGTCGGGGCAACGCGGCCAGGGGGAACGGATCCTCGGTGAGTGGCGGCTGAACCGACTGTCACCGGGGATCTGCGGTACCGGCAGATGGCCGCCATGACAACCCAGCCTGAGGATGCCGCCTGGGCAGGCGTTGTTCCGGACGACGACCCCGGGGACCTGGCCGCGGTGGCCCGGCTTCAGGTTCTGAACACCCTGATCCTGGCTGGCGAGCTGCACTCTCGCGGCGGCCGAGGCGAACTGGCGGTCATCAGGTACGAGACGGCGGTCCTGGACCCGGAAGCGGCTGGCAGGGAACTGCGGCATGCGGTACCCGAGGTTCCCGGTCTCGGAGCCTGGGGCGGCAGCCTGCCGGAGAGAAGAGCTGGTGACAGCACATTCGCGACAGACATCTACAAGGATGAGCTGACTGCGTGCCTGACGGCCGCCGAAGCCGGCGAGGTGCGTGCCGCTGCGGCCGGCGCGCTAGCGGCCGGCCGTGATGCCGCTGAGTGCCCGGCATGGGACCTGGCCCACGACTGGGCCAGCGGCGACCGCTTCTATTCCCTTGCGCCGCCACGCCGCGTACCGGAGCCGAAAGCCCTCAGTCGTCCTGCCGCCACAAGGCAGGGCTGGCCGGCTGGGTGGGTACGCGGCCGGGGATGTGGTGATCTGCGGTGGCGGAGCCCGCGCCGGTGGACGGTCAGCCCGGGTTTCGGCACCCACCCCGTGTACTGGGTGACCTGGATCGGAGCGGCGGCGTTCGTCGCGCGACATACAACGGCTTAGCCGGCCGCGGAACCTCGGAGTCCCAGCTTCTCGCCCGGGTGCTCCGGGCATAAACCAGGATGTTCGTGTCCCACGTATATCCCACGACCCAGCGGCATGAGACGGCTGCCGGTGGCATCTGGCTGCATAGCCTGGAGGTCCGCAAGGCGGTAGCCGACGTCACCGGGGCGGTTGACTACTCCTACCGGCGGCCATCACGCCGAGCCACAGTCGCTGGGAACTCATGCTGCCCGCGCTCCGGCGGCCGGTCCCCGAGGTCGCGGTCGTCTGCGACACCTCCGGCAGCATGACCGACGACCTGCTCGCCGCCTCGCTGGCCGAGGTCGAGGGGCTGCTCCGGGCGCTCGGGCTGGCCCGGCGGCTCCGCGTGGTGGCCTGCGACACCGCCGCCGCCGCGGCGCAGCGAGTGACCAGCGCCCGCCAGGTCGAGCTCACCGGGGGCGGCGGGACGGACATGGGCGCGGGCATCGCCGCCGCAGCAGCGCTCCGGCCGCGGCCGGCGATCACGGTCGTGCTGACCGACGGGCTCATGCCGTGGCCGGACGCCGCGCCGCGCGGAATGAAAGCCGTCGTGGGCCTGCTCGGCTCCGGGTCCGCCGACGAGTCGCCGCAGCCGCCCGTCTGGGCCCGCGCGATCCGGGTCCCGGCCGACAACTGACAGGCGCGGCAGGGCGCGGGCCGACAGTCTGCGGGCGACAACCACTCCTCAACCGCGCCGAATGTCATCCGAACCCATTTCTCGAGGCCGAAGCACCAAGCAGCGCGCCACGACGCTGTCAACTGGGGATACGCCCAACCACTTCTCAATCACAGGGCTTCAGACGGCGGCTTGCCACACCGCTCCCGCAAGGACCAGCCGCAACGCTGTGACCTGAGGTTTTAGTGGTGGCAGGTATCGCGTTCGAACCAACGTAGGCTGAGCCGACGGCTTTACAGGGGGGTACAACAACGAGCGGCTGGTGCACCGGCTGGGGCTGCGGCCCCAGGCCGAGGCCGACGCCGCCTGGCGGGACCGCGAGCGGAAAAGGCAAGCCCGGTTAACCAGCGGACTGAAGGCCCTGCTTCCAGAAAGGACAACACCACGGGGCCAGCGTCAGGCCCACCCGGGCGAGGGTGCGCGCGGCCTGCGCGGGAACGCCGCCTGGCGGCTGGGCAGCCATCCGGTATAATTGGGTGTTAAGCAGGCACAACGCCATGACACGACAGGCACATGGTGACTGCGGTTCGCACAAGGGCAGGTGCGCACGCCAATCAGGGACTTCCAGGCATGCCACCCCATGCGAGCGATGACATATCAGGGCAGCACGCCTCGTGCTTTCGAGTAAGTACGGCATATTTGAAAGCAGGACGGAGTCGGGCCCAAGCGGGGGAGTGCGGGCGCGGCCGCCTCGTCCAGCTAATTCGGTCCGGCGTGTGTGACGGACTCGAACTGTGCCAGGACCGCGGATATCGGACGTTTGGCTGGCTGGTCTTCTACCAGGGCGGGCCACCGAGGTTGTGCAGGTCGTCGCTCTGCAGTACGTGATACGAGGCTCGGGCGTCGGCTTCGTTGACTGCTGCGCTGGTAACAAGGCGCCAGAGCAGGTCACGCGTCCGGTTGCCGGCCGAGCCGGTCAGCGCTTTCCACAGGGTGAGTGCGTCTTCGTCGTCGCTGGCGAAGCCCAGCAACCTGCTGGCCGCGATGGCGATGGATGCCGACTCGCCCGCATCGAGTCGCCGCGCCCGGGCGCCGAGCGAGTGCCGCCATTCGCGGTCCTCCTGCCGGCGTGACTGCAGGCGAACCGCAAGTTCGAACTCGTCGTGACTGAGCATGACCACGGTCAGCTCATCCGCTGTGAGGCATAGCAGCTGATCGAGGCCGTGCACTGCGGCGACAGCGCGGCTGGCCAGGCCGGAGCCAGCGTCGGCCTGGTCTGCCTGGCGCTGGATTGCCTGACGGATGTTGCGCAGCTCGCTGGGCGCCCCGGTTTGGTGGCTGTGGACGCCGTCGGCGACCAAGATGCTCCCGCCGCACAGCTGGATCAGGTGGCGGGCCCATCCGATGACGGCGAAGCTGCGGGCGACGGAAGACTCGACCAGCATGACCCGGCGCGCTCATCGCTCGCGGTTCGCGAATGCAGCATCTTCAAGGTCCTCCTGGGCTCGCCGCTCGTCGTCTTCTGGCCGGGGGCGGGCCAGGAGCTGGCGGACCTCCTCCGTGCTCGTTCCGATTACTTCGGCAGCGTCGCCCGGCGTGACGAGTGATCGTTCCACGGCCGCCCGTACCAGCAGCAGGACCCGGGTTGGCTGGGCGGCCAGCGGGTGCAGGTCGTAGCTGCCCATGTCCGCAGGCTGCACGTGGTAGCCGAACGCCCGGGCCAGTCGGCTCGGAGAAGCCTCGGCCAGGGCGTCGTACTCAGGCTGCGTGATCAGCCGCTCCTGGAGCAGCCGGACCCGGAGCGTAGCGAAGCTCACGCCCAAGTGCCGTTGCAGGTGCACGACAGCCACCGGGCTTGCCAGGTCATCGAACGGCGCGAGCTCGCCCGCCACGCGCCGCAGCTCATCGCCGGGAACTAGGAACTCGCCGGCGAAGGCGTCTGCGAACCGCTCCCGGCCGTGATCGGCGCCGGGCATCGAGACCACGACATCCGCGTTCTGGGAGTGAAAGTAGGCATGGGCGAGTTCGTGGGCCAGGGTGAACACCTGGCGGCCCAGCGTCATCTGTGAGTTGACTGCGATGCAGAAGCCTGCTTGCGGGTGGTTATAGAAAAACCCTGACGGCGCCTCGCCGAGGTCCTGGCCAAGCGGGAGCCGCCAGATCAGAACGTGCTCATCGAGCACCCGGAAGGGGTCACCGAGCGCACCGCCGCCCAGGTTGAGCTGGTGGCGCAGCAGGCGGGCCGCCCAGGCGGCCTCCTTGGCGCTCGCAGTCCGGGCCGGTGTGAGCGGGCTGCGGCCGGGCCCAGGCAGCGCCGCGCCCACGTCGGTGGCGAGCTCGATGTAGTCGGCTATGCGCTGCCCGAACAACCGGAGCCCGGCCCGCGCCTGCTCGCCCAGCTCGCGGGGTGCAGCCCGGAAGAGCATCCCGCTGACGTCGATCTCGGTGGCGGCCGGTTCCTCTCCTGCCAGTAGCGCTTCCACCGACGTTCCGTATAGGCGAGCCAGCGCTGCCGCCGCGACAAGCGGCACCGGACGCCGCCCCGTCTCGTAGTAATTGAGCAGGACCCGACTGATCCCGGCAGCCTCGGCTGCCGCTTCCTGTGACAGTCCCGCGCGCTCCCTGCTGGCCCGCAGTGTCGCCTCGATCGAGTCCACCACGCACCTCCAGGGCTGTTACATTTCTGTTGTAGACGAATCTTAATGTAACATGCTGCGCGGTAGTCGTCGATCCCGTCGGCGACCCAGGATGCGCGCACCTCCGGGCAGCCCGCAGTATCACAGGAGGTTCAGAATGGTCCAGTCTAAGTCTTCGAAGCTCGGGGTCTCATGGGCCGCATGTGGTAATGATGGCCACTGGTGCGACTTCCTCCTCGTCGATCTCGACAGCGACTCCTTGTCCAAGGGAGGCGTGTACGTCATCTGGTCCGAGCACACTGACTGCTCACGTAAGACCGCCGTGTATGTCGGCCAGGGGAAGCCCATCGCCGACTGCCTTGCGCGCCACCGAGACGAGGTGAACATCACCCGGCACGGGCGCAACGGCCGCGTTCTGGGCGCGACATGGGCCAAGGTAGGCAAGCAGGAACGGGGCGGCGCAGAACGCTACCTCGCAGAGACCCTCAGGCCGCTTGAGGGCGATCGCTGGTCTGACGAGGCTCCCGTGGCTGTCAACCTTCCCTGGTGATTGAAGCGATATCACCAACCGGCCGGTCGCTCGGGCGCCCGATAGCGGGACAACGGCGTCACGACGCCGATGGATGATCAGGTACCGCGGGGTAAAGGGTCGGCAATCCCGCGCAAGGAACTGGTCCCAGTCCCTCGCCATCAGCATTGCGCAGCCGACGTCGCGCTCGTTGGTCTCGCTGATCGCCAGTACGGCCGGTCACCGTCGGCCACAGCAAGCGGTTCACCGAACCGCTTGCAGGACCCAGATCCTGTCCGCCATATGTCCGTGATCAGCGGACCGACCGAACACACGACCGTAAGAGCCCGGTGGCCAATGCCACCGATCGAACATGTAACCGATCAGCTCCTGGCTAGGCATATTCCCAGGCCAGCGAATGTAATCGAACAGAATACGGATCATTCAGGCAAGCCCGACTCGCCAACGAGAAGCGGACAGGCTGCATTTGCACTGCTAGAGCGGGCAGGTGTTGGGTTCGAACCAACGTAGGCTGAGCCGACGGTTTTACAGTGGGCCGCCCCAGCCCGACATGCAACGTCCTGACCAGCCAGAACACCCCGCTCATAGGTGATCCTCGTTGAACTCAACCACTGCTCAGCCGTGGCCAGGGGCGAGTGGGGGCGTGGACGGGTCTGCTGACCAGCCCTGGCAGCGATCCGCCATAGCCAACGAGGCGGTCATGGTGCTGGCTCCAAGTCCGGCCCGCATCACGAGCCGTGGTAAAGGCGGGGGAGGTCGATTAGTTCTACCTCGCGGCTGACGCCCGCCTCGGCGGTCAGATCACTGGTGAAGCCCTGACGGGAGAAGAGGAGCAGCTTAGGCTGATCGACCTGCGCATCGGCTGCCAGCAGCGACCGGATGTGCCGCAAGCGCTCCAACTGATTCAGGCCGATACGCCACGTGGCGGCCTTAACCTCGCCGATGGCGAGTATCCGGCTCTTTTCATGCGCGGGGTCTGCGCTGACGACCATGTCGAGTTCGTGGTTAGTTTTGTGCGCCCGGCAGGCAATGAGCGCGGGCTCGCAGCGGCTCGGCATGCCGCCCAGGGTCTCCGTGGCGGCGAACTCGGCACACCAGGATCGGGCCAGGTCTTCCAAGTGCGGGCCATGGATGAGGGATTCCACCGTGTCTGCCGCCTGCTCCCACACGCGCGCCCTTGCACGGCCGACCAGACGGGCCTCGAATGGCCGGATGATGAGGTGCTGCAGACGGATCAGCGGCTCGCTCACCTGGTAACGGGGGCGACGGGAGCGCAGCGCGTCGTCCACCTTGGCGACCAGTTGCACCCGTTCGAGCATGTCCAGCGGATGGCTGAGCGCGCTGTCCGGACGCCCGAGCACCTTCGCGATCTCCGAGCGCTTCCGGGCGCCACCGCAGATCGCTCCAAGTACCGCGTGGTACAGCGCGGCATCCCCCAATTCGGGTTCCTCATACAGGAGGGCACTCCCCTCGCGGAACATAGCTGACGCAGGGCTCAGCAGCCGCCGGACTACCCAGTCATCGAAGGCGGCCGCCGAGTCCGGACGGTCTATGCACATTGCCTGGTAGGCGGGCGTGCCCCCGACGAGCGCGTGCAGCCGGAAGGCAAGCTCGGGCTGGTCATCTACGCCCCAGAAATCGGCCGCGTCCCGGAAGTCAAAAGGCTGAACCAGCAGCTCCATCCTTGCCCGGCCGCGCAACGGCGCGCTTCCCCCGAGCAGCCCGCGCATCACCGTGAATGCGCTGCCGCAAAGTATCAGCCTGACCTGCCCGGACAACCGTGCCAGACCACGTGGGCTCAGCGCACGCTGCAGCACGGACGGGAGTTCAGGTGCCTGCTCGACAAGATAGGGGAATTCGTCCAAGACGACTGGCACCGGGCGGCCGAGCCGCCCGCCGACAGTAAGCAGCGCCTCCACTGCGTCCGCCCAGTTCCCGAAGGATGCGGACGGCACTGCGGCGAACCCGGCGTACGCCGCGGCGAGATCGGCCAGGTTCTGCGAGTTTGCCTGCTGCAACCCGGTGAATGTAAGCCCGCCCGTCGCCTCGGCCAGCAGCTCAAGCAGCAAAGTCTTGCCTTGGCGCCGCCGCCCGTACACGATGCCGAGGACGGTGCCCGGATCAGGGTCGGACGCGAACTCGGTGAGCGCCGCCCACTCCTCGACACGATCATGCAGCTCGGTCGGCTTTGAAGACCTGTCCACCGGACCAGAATAATACGTAACTCAATCTATGGTAATTAGATTTATATTTCCTGAGCCGCCTGTTGGGCCGTAGCAAGTTCGCTGACGACGTCTTCGTGGACAAGGCGGTTGAGTGGGCCGAAAGCCTGGTGGCTGATCGCTGCGGGCCGACCGCGGCTAGGGCGGCCTTGCCGTCAGCTACGACTCAGCTGGCCTGGATGCCGTGAAAGACGAGTTCGACGATGCGCCGGCTCGTCTCGACCGGGTCGAGGCCCTCGATGGCTCCCGATCCCATCCGCGCCAGGATTGGCCCGACGAGTACGTCGTTGACGAGGCCGATGTCGATGTCCGGCCGGACCTCACCGGAGGCGATGCTCCGGCGGATCAGGTGGTAGACAGCCTCCCGCGGCGGCCTGACGATCTGGTCGAAATAGCCGCGGTGCAGGTCGGGGAAAGCGTCCGCCTCGGCTAGCAGGGGGCGCGGAGCATGCTGCTGGCGCGCTTGTCGAGGGTGCGCTCTATCAGGACCGCGAGGTTGGCCGCGAGGCCGTGGCGGACGGTCCGGCCCGCGACGGAACGCCCCCAGCCGGGATACACCGATCGTGTCTTAGCACGTTTCATCGCGTCCAACTATGTCCGCCCGTTCTTTGTAGCCGCGATGTCGGGTGCCTGCCTACAGTCCGATGGGGTCGCGGTATGTCCAGCCGACATCGCGCAGCCCAGTCGTGCGGTATCGATGAGCTGGACGCCTCCGGGCGGGTACCCCGCCGCGAGGCGAAGTAGAGATCTGCGACACCATCGGACAGCGCGCCGGTATTGCCGCCGGGGGGGCCGCATCTGCGGCGCAGCGTGTCATTGTCAGGGCGGGTCGGCTGCATGCCTCCGGAAGTCGCGCTAAAGCCTCGTACCGGGCATTACCGGAAGTCACTCACGGCGGCGCGGCACCCGTCAAGGTCCCGGCTACGACACCGCCTTGCGGACGACGGTGGTCGCCCATGCCAACACCAGCGCGCACAGCGGGACCAGAACGGCGGCGCCCTCCCATACGGCGGTTCCGGTCAGCGTGCCACTGGCCAGCACGCGGGAGGCGACCACCAGGTAGTACAGAGGGTTGAAGTGGGCCAGGACGCGCATCCACTCGGGCCCGATCGAGATCGGCAGCAGTACCCCGGCCAGCAACAGGATCGGCAAGTTGATGCCGTTGATGATGGCCGCGAAGCCGTTGATCTCCCTGGTGATCAGCGCCGTCGCGATGGAGAACGCCGAGGTGACGATCATCAGCAGCCCGAGTAGGACGGCGAGCACGAACAGTCCGCCCCACTGCACAGGGAATCCGAACCCAGCGCCGACCGCGACGACGACGGCGTCGAACACGAACATCATGACCATGCTGGCCAGGATCGGGCCGGTCAGGATCGCGAACCGGCTGGCCGGCGTGACCCGGAACCGTTCGATGACGCCGCCCTGAAGCTCGAAGATCGTGCTGAACCCGGCCGACACCCCGCTGGAGAACGCCAGCAGCGACAAGATGCCGGGCAGGAACAGCGCCAAGACGTTAGCGCCGGACAGATGGGCCACGCTCTTCAGCAGTGGCGTGAACAGGGCGAGGTAGAGAATCGGCGTGGAGAAGCCGACCACGAGCCAGACCGGGTTGCGCAGCAGCTGAGTGAGTTGCCGCTGGAAGAGCAGCCCGATATCCCTGAGCGTTCTCATCGCGCGACTTCCTTCTGACGGGAACGAGCCACGTCCGGCCCGGTCGCATCCGTCGCCTCGGCCCGGTCTTCGCGCAGTGACCGTCCGGTCTGGCGCAAGAACACGTCGTCGAGGGTCGGCTCGGACATCGAGATCGACCGCACGGCGATCCCGGCCTGATCCAGCCGCCGGATCAGTTGCGGCAACGCGGTCCCGCCGTCGTCGACGTAAAGGCGGAGCTGACCATCGTCGCCCGAGAGCTCGCGCACATACGGTTCCTGACCAAGCACGGGGACGGCTCGTTCCGTTCCCTGACCGCCGGGCCTGAGGCTAATCAGGATGGCGTCGCCCGCCACCTGCTGCTTGAGCTCCCGCGGTGTGCCTTCGGCCACGATCAGGCCGCGGTCCATGATCATCAGCCGGTCGCAGAGCGCGTCGGCTTCCTCAAGGTAGTGCGTCGTGAGGAAGACCGTGGTGCCGGTCTCGCGCAGCCCGCGAATGTGACCCCAGAGGTTGGCGCGGCTCTGCGGGTCAAGTCCGGTCGTCGGCTCGTCCAGAAACAGCACGGCCGGCTCGTGCACGAGGCTCAGCGCGATGTCGAGCCTGCGCCGCTGCCCGCCGGAATAGGTGCTGACCCGCCGGTCGGCAAACTCGGCGAGATCCAGGAGCCGGGCCAGCGCGTCCGCGCGTGGCTGCACGCGGGCCTTGCTCGCGCCGTAGAGGCGGCCTTGCAGCAGCAGGTTCTCCCGTCCTGTGGCCAACTCGTCGGCGCCGCCCAGCTGGCTGACATAGCCGATCCTGGTCCGCACCTGCTGCGGCTGTCTCGCGACATCGAAACCGGCGACAGTCGCCGAGCCTGAGTCGATCGGCAGCAGGGTCGTCAGCATCCGCAGCGTGGTCGTCTTGCCCGCCCCGTTCGGGCCCAGGAATCCGAAGATCTCGCCCCGGCTGACCCCGATGCTGACACCGCGCACCGCCTCGACCGTTCGGCCTTTTGCTGCCATGCCTCTGGCCGGGAAGCTCTTGCGCAGGTCGGTGGTGCTGATGACGTCGCCGGTCACGGTCACTCGTTTCCCTCGTCTTCCTCGTCTTCCTCGTCTTCCTCGTCTTCGCCGTCGGGCGGGTCGGCGTTGGTCAGCGACGGCAACCAAGCCGGCTCGTCGGCTTGCTCGTGGATCGCGCGCCACCAGTCGACGCCGTCGAGGGCGCCGGACTGAATATCGCCAATCAGCGACCGCACGTAGCCGAGTTCGGCCTCGCGCAGGATTCGCTCGTACTCGGCCTCGACCCAGACCAGCCGCGGCAAGCCTTCCTTTTGCAGCATCTCCCGGAGCGCGGCCGCACGCGCCAGCCCGAACTCCAGGTGCTGAGCCCGCTCGGCCAGTAGTGTGACCGCGTCATCGGGCGGCAGGACCGGCAGGAACGACAGGGCCGCCTGGAAGGCCGGGTAGTCCTTTACCGGGGTCGATACCAGCTCGGTCATCCAGTCGTGCACCTCGATCTGGCCAGCCTCGGTGAGCCGGTAGACGGTCCGCTCGGGCAGTCGTCCCTCGCGCCGCGTCTCCTGCGCCACGATCAGGCCCCGCTTCTCCAGCGACTCCGCGACCGCGTACAGGGAGCCGTAGTTGAGCCGCACGCTCTCGTGCTTGCTGCGCTGGCGGAGCGTGGTCGCGACCTCATACGGGTGCATGGGCCGCTCGGCCAGGCAGACCAGGACAGCCAGCGCCAGCGGGTTCGAGTGGTACCGCGCGGCCATCGGTAACCTCCGGGAGTCGCACGGCCCGGACCGTCAACGTTTGAGGTGTGCCTGATCTGCGTCGGGCGTCCCAGCCCGTCTGCGGCTATGGACGTGATCCACGGCCGACTCGCCGCCGAGGCGCAAGCGCCACGACAGCTCGCCGGCTTGCCGGCCGGACATGCTGCGCACCCAGCCGCGGGTCCCGTCACTGTCCGCGACTACAACCGGTTCGCCGGGCCGCCGTTCCGGCGCGTTGCCGTCCGCTATATGTCCGCGGCCATCGGCTCGTCGAACGCGTGACCGTGAGCTACCCTGACCAGGGTTTGCTGGCTCGAATGTACAGTCGGCATTGCGTAATTGCGGGATAATTGCAGGTCAGCATGGTCCAATCGAACGGAAAGTGGAGGCGCCGACATTGCGGCCCAGTCGGCCAGAAGCCGAAGCTCACACAATTGCGCTGCTAGAGGCAGCGGTCTGCAGACCGCCCACTCCGCCAGGCAGCGAGACTTGGACAAGATCGCTAATCGCAGCGCTGACCTGCAGGAACTACTATCCGTGATCAGTGGCAGGTGTTGGGTTCGAACCAACGTAGGCTGAGCCGACGGTTTTACAGGGCGCCGCCCCACCTCGGCGCACAACGCCCTGACCAGCCAGAACACCGCGGCGGGCTGCCGCGAGACGTCGTCGGCTAGCCCCTGACGGCTAAGCCGTTGTATATCGACGCCCGAGCCGCAGCCGCCGCGTTACTCCCATGGTTTCGATTTGCTGCGGCACGCTGCCACGGCAACTGCCCCACGATTCTACGTGCTACACTGTTCCTGTGAGGCACGTGAGCCTGTGAGGCGATGACAATGGCTAATCAGAACGTCACGCTGTCCTTGCCCGAAGAGGACCTGCGGGAGGCGCGGGTGCTTGCCGCGCGCCGCGGGACCTCTGTGTCCCAGCTTCTCGCCCGGGTGCTCCGGGAAACCGTCGAGCGGGAAACCGGCTACGGCGCTGCGAAGGAACGCAGCCTTGCCCTGCTACGGGAGGGTGCGGACCTTGGTACCAGCGGTCGCGTTACCTGGTCCAGGGACGACCTGCATGAGCGGTGATCGCCGGTTTGTCGACACGAACATCCTGGTTTATGCACACGATGTGACAGCCGGCGATAAACACGTCCGAGCACGAGCGCTGGTCGAGGAACTCTGGGATTCACACGACGGCTGCGTGAGCGTGCAGGTGCTGCAGGAGTTCTTCGTCACCACCACCCGAAAGATCCCCAGGCCGCTCGAAGCTACGACCGCTGCCCAGGTCATTGACGACCTTGCGCACTGGCACGTGCATGCTCCTGCTGCCAGCGACGTCCTAGCGGCCATTGATATCCATCGGCAGACTGGAGCGTCGTTCTGGGACGCGATGATTCTCCGCAGCGCGAAAGAACTCGGCTGCCAGACGCTGCACTCGGAGGACCTCAGCGACGGTCAGGCCTACGACGGCGTTCAGGTGCGGAACCCGTTCTCTGCCTCTGCATGATCTGGCGGGCCGCTGAGGGTTAACGGAACCGTCGGGCAGGAGTTCGCTCAGGCGCTCCGAGGCATCCCGGCCCAGCCCTAACAGCCATGTCAGGTGGGCGCGAAACGGCTTGGTCGTCGGCGTTATCGCGATGTATCGTGTTCTCACGTGGCCGGGGCCGGAGGTGAGCGTGGCTGGAGGCAGACAGCCGCAGGCCGGCGGCGACGTGCGGGAGCGCGCCGAGACCTACCTCCGCCTCCTCGCAGAAAGCACGCTCCGCCGCGCGCTGACCTCGCCTCCGATCCCGCGGCCCGGACATGGGAACGCCTCGCTGCCGCTGCGCGTCGCGTCCAGGGTGCTTCCGCCCGCGGCCGGGCTCGCCGGGCGGGCCGTGCGCCCGCTGGATCCGGTCGTCCGCCGCGTACTCGCGACGCGAGAGCATGTCCAGGGCCGGGCGCTTCCTGCGGCCCGCCCGGCCGCGCGGTGGACAGTCGGCGCCGCCTCGGGCCTCGCGGCGGCCGTCCCGACATCGGCCCGTGCCGCCGAGCGCGCGAGCTGGCAGGTACGCCGGATGCTCCGCGGTAGTCAGCGGGCCGGGCGATCCCACCGCGCCGGGCCGGTCCGCGAAGGGCTGGACCAGGTCGGCCGCCTCGCGTCGGACTTCGCCGCCGCCGACCTGATCGACCTGGCGGACGCCGAGTCGATCGTGGACGGGCTTGAGTCGGCGATGGCCGCACGGTCCCGGCTCGAAACGCGCGGGCCCGGCTGGGCTATGCGCCGGAGAATCCGGCAACAGCCTGTGTCGCACCCCGCCGGGCCGGTCCGCGCGATACCCCTCGGCCGCGCCGTCAGCGCGCCATCGGAGGACGGCCCGGTCCACGTCACGCTGCTCGCCCTGGTCCTCGCCACGGACTGGGCCGAGGTGACCCTCACCGGACGGCTGGCCGGAGCCCCGAACGGCGGGCCGCGGCAACTTCACCGGAACTGGTCCGAGCCGCTGAGCGGCTCCGCGAGCGACGACCGGGGCGTGACGTACCAGGCCCATTTCGCCGGCGGATGGGGCAAGTCCCGCATCGACGGCGCGCTCAGCTTCCACCCGGTGCCGCCTCCAGGCGCACAGTGGCTCGACGTCAAAGTCGGCGAGAGCGACCCGGTACGCGTTCAGCTCGCGGGGAGCCAGCCGGCCCCCGCCGAGCTGATCGAGGACGAGAACGCCAGCGCGATCGAGCACTTTATCGACTCGCGGGCCGAGCGCCTCCTCAGCCATCTCTGGCTGCCCGGCGCGGGCGACGGGGCCGCCGCGCCCGGGGCCCTCGCCGCGCTCCGCGAGATTGGCGCGGTCTCGCCCGCAAGCCCGGCGCTCCGCCGGCTCGCCGCGCTCCTGCGGCGACTCGGCTCCGACCCTCCGGAAGTCGGGGACGTGCCGTCTTCGGACCTGCCCGAGCCGTGGGCCAGCGTGCTGGACTGCCAGGACGCAACCGACGGGCCCACTGGCGTCAGCCCGCTGGCCGTGGCCTTCCCCGAGATCGACGGGACCCGCTGCGTGCTGACCGGGCTGCGCTCCGAGCCGGACTCGGCGTCGCTGCAGCTCGTCTGCTGGGGCTGGACGGCGCCCGGCTGGCAAGGGTTGCCCGGCGAGACGACGTGGCCGTCAATCTGGGCGCGGGACAACGCCGGACGATGGCACATCGCCGCCGACGACGGCGGCAGCTTCGGCGGCGGCCACGCCAACGTAACGCTCCGGCTGACCCCGCCGGTGCACCCGGACGCCACCACACTGGAGATTGCGCTCATCGGAAAGTCCGCACGGGCGGTCGCGACGGTCCCGCTGGCCTGGCAGGACCAGCCATGACCGCGCCCTGGTGGGCGACATCCGGCCCGGCCGAGGCCACCGTACGGTGCGGCGATCAGCAGCACCGGCTGCGCTGGGAGGCTGGCGGGCTCACCGCTCCTGACCACCCCGAGGCCGACGGCGAGCTGGTGCTCGGCGCGCTCGGCGGAGACCAGCCGGACTGCATCCGGCTGCTCCGCTCATGGGGCGAGCACTCTGACGACCTCGACGTGCTCATGCTGGGCCCGCGCTCCGCAACCGACACGCTGACCCTCGATTCCCGCGACGCCGGGCAGTTCCGCCTTCAGCCGGCCGGCTGGTTCGGCTACGCCCCGCTCGCACGTCCGGTCCCGGCCGGCGCAATCCCGGGGATGCCGCTGACCTGGGGCTCGCTCTGGTTCCGCACCCTGCGCAGCTTCGCGGTGAACGCTCGCGGACTGCCGCGCGGCGGCGTCACCTACGGTCCAGTCCCTCCCCAGGTGGCCAGGCAGCGCATCGCCCGGGGCCGCGCGTCCATCGCCCGGCTCGGGCCGGGCCGGCCC
>JBOHCP010000023.1:0-17426 GCA_050698875.1 Streptosporangiaceae bacterium
CAAGATCTTCGCCACCGCCGCCACCACGGCGATCGCCTACAGCCAGGCTCTGGACAACGGCCGTCCGGGTATCGCGCTGCAGATCCGGCGCATCGTATTCGACCGGCTCGTCTACGGCAAGCTGCGGGCGGCGGTCGGTGGCCGGGTGCGCTACGCGGTGTCGGGTGGCGCACCGCTCGGCGAGCGTCTCGGCCACTTCTTCCGTGGCGTCGGCATCACCGTGCTCGAGGGCTACGGCATGACCGAGACGTCGGCGGCGGCGACCGTCAACAAGCCGAGCCGGAACAAGATCGGCACGGTCGGCCAGCCGCTGCCCGGCGTGAGCGCCAGGATCGCCGAGGACGGCGAGATTGTGCTGCGCGGCGGCATCATCGTCCCCGGCTACTGGCAGAATCCTGCCGCCACGAAGGAGGCGATCGACGGCGACGGCTGGCTCCGCACCGGCGATCTCGGCTCGCTCGACGACGAGGGATTCCTCCGGGTAAGCGGACGGAAGAAGGAGATCATCGTCACGGCCGGGGGCAAGAACGTGGCACCGGCGGTCCTCGAAGACCGGCTCCGTGCGCACCCGCTGATCAGCCAGTGCATGGTCGTCGGCGACAGCAGGCCGTTCATCGCCTGCCTGATCACGCTGGACGCGGAGGCACTGGAGCACTGGAAGTCACCCCGCGGCAAGCCGCCCGGCGCGACCGCCGCGGATCTGGCAACCGACCCCGACCTGCTCGCCGAGCTGCAGACGGCAGTCGACGACGCGAACAAGGCGGTGTCCAGAGCCGAGTCGATCCGCAAGTTCCGGGTGCTGCCGGTCGATTTCAGCACCGAAAACGGCTACATCACGCCGTCACTCAAGGTGAAGCGGGCCGTCGTCGCGAAGGATTTCGCGGCCGACATCGAGGCGCTATACGCGCGGTAACGGCCGGTGCCGGCCAGCATCCGGGCGGCCAGACGGCGTTAACCGGCCGCCAGGATGCCGGCCGGTGCCGGCCGCGCCGCTAGGCCAGGATCGCCTTTAGCCTGTCGGCGACCCGGTCCCAGGTCCATTCGCGGTCGATCCAGGCACGGCCCTTATCGCCCATAGCTGTAGCGCCTGCGGGATCGGCCAGTAGGTCGATTAGCCGGTCGGCTAGCACGCTGGCACTTCGGCCAGGGGTCACGTAGCCGGTCTCGCCGTCGATGACGGCGTCGGGCGCGCCGCCGGAGTCGCCGCCGATGACCGGCAGGCCGGTCGCGGCCGCTTCCAGGTAGACGATGCCGAGGCCCTCGACGTCAAGCCCGGCCCGGCGGGTCCGGCACGGCATGGCGAAGATGGTGGCTGCGTCGTAGCAGGCCGGCAAGTCGTCCCGGCTCACCGGGCCGGTGAACCGGACAGACTCGGCGACGCCCAGCTGCCGGGCCTGCGCCTCGAGCCGGGACCGGTAGGGGCCGTCGCCGACGAGCAGGAGGAGGGGGTCGCCCTGGGCCTGCGCGCGGACGGCCGGCCACGCGCTGATCAGCGTGTCCTGGCCCTTGCGCGGGACCATCCTCGACACGCACACGACTACGGGGCGCTCCGAGGCGATGCCGAGCTCGCGGCGGATCCGTGCTCCTCCGGCGCCCGGCCGGAACTCAGCGGGGTCCACACCGGGCGCGAGCCGCACCATGCGGCCGGCCGCGTCGGCCGACAGCGCCCTCGCCAGCCGGATCCGGAAGTACTCGGCCAGAAAGGTCAGCGCGTCGACGTCATCACCGATGCGCCGCAGCAGCGAGCGGGCGCCAGGCAGCGCGGCCCAGCCGGCCTCGTGGCCGTGGGTGAGACCGATGATGCGCCGGGCCCCGGCGGCGCGCAGCCGCGGCGCCAGCAGGCCAAGCGGAGCAGCGGCGCCGAACAGCACGCGGTCGCAGCCGTGCTCGGCCAGCACCGCGCACGCCCGCACGGCGACCGACGGCACCGGCAGCATCAGTGAGCGAGGATGCCGGATCACCGGAAACGGCAGAGCCGCGTCGAACTCGGCCGCGCCTGGCCAGGCGGGGGCATACACCACGACCCCGTCGGGCGGCAGCCGCAGCGCCAGGGCGTGCACGAACGACTGGATCCCGCCGCGGCGCGGCGGGTAGTCGTTGGTGACGATCAGCACCTTGGTCATCTGCTACCCCGGTGCCGACTCTGGCGGCCGGTCTGATGCCGCCGCAGGCAGCCGAGGGTCAGATAGTACCCAGCGAGCCCGCCGCGGGTGCCCGCGCACCGTCGCCGGCCGGCGGCCGCGGAACCGGACTGCTGCCGATCGGCTACGGCCGGACCGCGCCGTCGAGGGTCGACTGATACCACCCGCTGAACGAGACAAGCTCGACGTCCAGCCCTGTGTGGGGCGCGTCGATAAGCTCGTTGTTGCCGACATAGAGGCCGACGTGCCCGGCGCCGCTGAACACGAGGATGTCCCCTGGCTGCAGGTCGGCGATGCTGACGTGGGGCAGTTCTGCCCACTGCTCCTCGCTGGTCCGCGGGATGGACACGCCCGCGTATGCCCAGGCGCTCATGGTGAGCCCGGAGCAGTCATAGCCGTTCCCGCACGGTCCGCTGCCGCCGTATACGTACGGGCAGCCGAGCTGGTCGTAGGCGAACGCCACCGCCTTCTCGGCCTGGGTCGCGGTGGGGCCGGTGTACTTCGCCGTGGTGGAACCGCCTGCGCCCGGCTCGGTGAGCGTCTGCTGGGCGGGCGTGAGCTGAGCTACCAGCGTCTCCTGCTGCGAGACCAGCTTGTTCATGCTGGCTTTCTGCGCCGCGAGGCTGTCCTTGAGCTGCACGATGCTCGCCTGCGTGCGCAGCGCGAGGATCTGAGTGGCCCTGAGCTCCTTGGCCGCGACCAGGAAGTGGCGGATCCGGGCGCTGTTGGTCGCCGACAGCTCGAGCAGGATCGAGGACTGGTTCAGGATCTGCTGCGGGTTGCCCGACGTCAGCAGCGTGATGGACGCGTTGACGTTGCCGTCCTCATACGCCGTGACCGCGATCCGGCCGATCTCATCGCGCTCATCGGCGAAGCTCTGCTCGTAGGCGGCCTGCTCCTGCTCGATCACGCCGAGCCGCTGATTGGTGGCGGCGAGTTGCTGCTGCACCTGGTCATACTGCTGGTCGAGCTTGTCGACCTGCGACTGCAGCTTGGTGAGCGTCGCCTGGGCCTGGCTAAGAGTCGGCGGCGGCGACCCGAGAGCGCTGCCCGCCACCCCCATCAGCAGCCCGGCCGCAAAGATCGCGACTGTCACCGCGGAGGCACCCTGCCTGATCATCGTGCGAGTCGTCGGCGCCGTGTGCACCCGCGTGCCACGCTCCTTCTTCCACTGCGGCTTACCGGGTGAGCTGACGGGTTCGGGCTGTGGAAGCGTGCCCTACGACCCGGAAGCGGATCCGGGTCGATTCACCCCTGGCGACACGGCTGCCCGTGCCACCGTCGGGTCCCCGGCTCTCCAGCCGACCTGGTGGCCGACTCGCAGGAGATTCAGCTGCGGCCGCCCGCCGCCGCCGTAAGGCGACTGCCTAGCGATGCGGCTCGCTGCACGACCCTAGGGCGTCCGGAGTAGGGATTCAACCACTTCGCGCACTCTCACGCTGAGTAGCTGGTCCGGCAGGGGCACCCGCGTGTCGGAAACGGAGCGGCGGCTGCGACCGGCGCGCCTGGGCGAGACTGTCGGCACCGGGTCCTAGCGTGACGTCATGATCGGACCGCTCGCCCACCTCACCGTCGTGGTCGTCGACGTCGAGACCACCGGATGGCTGCGCGATCGCGGCGAGATCACCGAGATCGGTGCGGTGCGGCTCAGCGCCGGCCAGCGCGCCGGCGAGTTCAGCTCGCTGGTCCGCCCAGCCCGCCCGATCCCAGCGCACATCATCACGCTGACCGGCATCACCGAGGCCATGGTGAGCCAGGCGCCGTCGGCACCCGCAGCATTGCGCGCGTTCCTGGCCTTTGCCGGCGACTGCGTCCTCGTGGCCCACAACGCGCCGTTCGACCTCGGCTTCCTGACGTCAGCCAGCGAAGCCTGCGGGATCACCTGGCCACGGTTCCCCGTGCTCGACACCGCGACGCTGGCCAGGCTGCTGCTCGGCGCCGGTGAGGTGCCGGACTGCCGGCTGGCTACGCTCGCGGCGTACTTCTCGGCCAGGACTGCCCCCTCCCATCGCGCCCTTGCGGATGCCAGAGCCACGGCAGACGTGCTGACCGGCCTGCTCCGGCTCGCGGCCGGTGACCACCCCGCTGGCCAGCCCGCCCTGACCCGCCTGGCCAGCTGATCGCCATCGGCCGCCGCCCGGCCACCAGGAGCCGCCGGGGGGCGCGGGTTCAGCGCGAGTGTCCCCGGCGGGTTGGGCTACGCTGCTGATCGGGCGGGCGGCCCCGCTACCTGGTCCCGCCCGCGGACTAGGGAGGACACGCGGCTACCAGAGGAGAACCGTGGTCACCGCAATCGTTCTGATCAAGGCGGACGTGGCCCGCATCCCGGAGACCGCGGAGGCAATCGCGCAGATCCCGTCGGTGAGCGAGGTCTACTCGGTGACCGGCGAGTTCGACCTCGTCGCGATGGTCCGAGTGCGCGGGCACGACGAGCTGGGCGACGTCATCCCCGGCACGGTCAACAAGATCCCCGGCGTGACGCACACCGAGACGCACATCGCCTTCCGCACGTACTCGAGGCACGACCTCGAGGCGGCGTTCTCGCTCGGCTACACCGAGTCCTGACCGAGCCGCCAGTGCGGGCCGGGGTGGTCACACTGTGAAGTCCGGGCGGCTCACAGCGCCGCGAGGCGCTTGCTGGTCAGCACCCACCGATCCAGCAGGTTCGCTGCGGCGCCGGAGTCCACCGCCGCCGCGGCGCGCCGGTAGCCGTCCGCCAGCGCCGGGACGAGCTCGTCCGGCCCGGCCACGCCAGCCTCGGCGGCAAGGGCGGCACCCGCGTTGAGCAGCGCCGTGTCCCTGACCGGTCCGGGAGCTCCGCGCAGGAACGCCCTGACGACGCCGGCGTTGTGCGCCGGGTCGCCGCCTTGCAGGTCGGCCGGGACACAGCGGGCGATGCCCAGCTCAGCGGCGTCGAAGATCGTCTCGCTCACCATGCCGTCGTGCACGATCCAGACGGTCGACGGCGCCGTGGTCGTCAGCTCATCAAGACCGTCGCCGCCGTGGAACACCAGCGCCGAGCAGCCTCGGGCCGCCAGCACCCCGGCCAGTACCGGCCCCATCCGCGGATCTGCCACGCCGAGCGCCTGAGCGGCCGGCCTGGCCGGGTTGGCCACCGGGCCGAGGACGTTGAAGACGGTCGGCACCCCGAGCTCGCGGCGCGGCACGATCACATGCCGCAGCGCCGGATGGTACAGCGGCGCGAACAGGAACCCGGCTCCTATCTCGGCCACCAGGTGCTCGGTCGCCGGAGCCGGCAGGTCGATCACGACGCCCAGGGCCTCAAGCACGTCCGCCGTGCCGCAAGCCGACGAGGCCGCCCGGTTCCCGTGCTTGACCATGCGCGCGCCGGCCGCAGCAGCCGCGATTGTGCCCATCGTCGAGATGTTGACCGTCCTCGCGCCGTCGCCGCCGGTGCCGACCAGATCGACCGTCGGGCCCGGGATGGAAATGGGGGTGGCGTGCTCCAGCATCGCCTCGGCCAGGCCGGTAACCTCGCCGGGCGTCTCGCCCTTGATCCGCAGCGCGACACCGAACCCGGCGATCTGCGCGGGCGTCGCGGCGCCGTCCATGATCTCGTTCATTGCCCAGGCCGCCTCCTCCGCGGCGAGGTGATCACCCCTGATCAGCGCGCCAATCACGGCGGGCCAGGTCGTGCGCGCATCCACCGGCGTCTCCTCAGGCCCGGGCCACCGCGGTGCCGGGTGCGCGCTGCCGCATGAGGCCAGCCAGCTCCCTGGCCAGCTCGATCGGGTCGATCGGGTGGCTGATGACCGCGTCAGCCCGCGACCAGGTCGCCAGCCAGCCGTCGTCGGGGCGCCCGATGATGAGCAGCACCGGCGGGCAGTTGTGGATCTCGTCCTTGGCCTGGCGGCAGACACCCATCCCGCCGGCCGGCTGGGCCTCGCCGTCCAGGACCAGGACGTCGGCCTGGCCCGCATCAAGCAGCCGCCACAGCATGGCCTCGGTGGCGACGTCGGTGACCTCGGCGTCCGGCACGTCGGGGGCTGGCCGGCGGCCTATCGCAAGCCGCACTCTGGCACGAGTGGCGGCATCGTGGCTATACACGACAACCTTCATGCCAAGGATGGTACCGACCTGGGGGGTCGGGCTTCGCACGCCTACGCGGTGTCGTAATAATGGCCCCGTGGTCTCAGCATCTACCGAGGTAGCTCAGCCGCGCGGCGTTAGCGGTCGGCCCAACCTGGTCAGCGTGGGCACGATCGTCTGGCTGTCGTCCGAGCTGATGTTCTTCGCGGCCCTGTTCGCGATGTACTTCACCATCCGCTCGGTGGACAAGGGCATGGGCCAGGCGTGGCCGAAGGCACACCTGGACCTGTTCCTCGCGTCGATCAACACCACGGTGCTGATCTTGTCGAGCGTGACCTGCCAGATGGGCGTGTTCGCGGTGGAGCGGCACCAGATCCGGCGGGCTGGCAACATCCTGCAGTTCTGGCGGTGGGGCCTGCGCGAGTGGTACGTGCTGTCCTTCTTCATGGGCCTGTACTTCGTGCTCGGCCAGGGCTATGAGTACCTCGACCTGATCCAGAAGCAGCACGTAACGCTCTCGTCCAGCAACTACGGCTCGGTCTTCTACCTGACCACCGGGTTCCACGGGTTGCATGTCTCCGGCGGGCTGGTGGCATTCCTGTTCCTGCTCGGCCGGACCTTCGCGGCCAGGCGATTCACCCTCGAGCAGCAGACCAGCGCCATCGTCGTGTCCTACTACTGGCACTTCGTCGACGTGGTCTGGATCGGGCTGTTTACCACGATCTACCTGATCCACTGACCGGGAGCTGGGGAGTGCTGTGAGCTGGATCACCGCCAGGCGCCGTCACCCGGCAGCGGGCTTCGTTGTCATAGCTGGTGTGCTGGTCATCATCGGCACCGCATACGCGGTCATCACCAGCGGGAGTGCGTCAGCGGCCCCGCAGGCGACGCCGACCTCGGCGCAGATCGCCGACGGCCGCAACCTGTTCGTCGAGGAGTGCGCCACCTGCCACGGCATGTTCGCGCAGGGCACGAGCGAAGCGCCGAGCCTCATCGGCGTCGGTGCGGCGGCGGTGAACTTCCAGGTCACCACCGGCCGGATGCCAGCCGCCGAGCTCGGCGCGGAGAACGACCGGAAGCCACCGCGGCTCAACGCCGCGCAGACCGCCGCCGTCGCCGCCTACATCCAGTCGCTGGGCGGCGGCCCGACCGTGCCGTCGGCGGCACAGGTCAGCGGCGCCGGCGCCAACATCGGGCTGGGCCAGCAGCTGTTCGTGGCCGACTGCGCCGCCTGCCACAATTTCGTGGGCGCCGGGGGCGCCCTCACCAACGGCAAGTTCGCCCCGCCGCTGACCGCTTCCACCCCGACGCAGATGTACGAGGCGATGCTCACCGGGCCAGAGGCGATGCCCGTTTTCAACGACCTCACCGTCACCCCCCAGGAGAAGCGGGACATCATCGCCTACGTCACGACGGTGAGGTCAGAGCCGAACCCAGGCGGGTTCAGCCTCGGCCGGGTCGGGCCGGTGACCGAGGGCCTGGTGGCCTTCCTCGGCCTGCTCCTGTTCATGGTGCTGGTGGCGCTCTGGATCACTGCGAAGCACGGGAAGGCTCATGAGTGACACGAACTCGCCAGGCGCGGCCGGAAGCTCCTGGCCTGAGTACCTCGGTGGCGCGGGCGGCGTGAACCCGGGCGGCGCTGGCGCGGGCGGTTCCGGCCAGCCCGAGCCCGAGAGGCCGCGGCACCGGGTCATCGGCACCCCGTCGCCCGCGACGGCGCGGACGCTGCTGCCCGAGCCGGCCGGCGGCGGCCAGCAGCCGGCGCAGCCGTGGCTGCCGCCCGACCCGCCTAGCCCTGGCCGGGCGCGGATGGCCGAGCTGATCGTCGCCGCCTGCTTCATCCTCGCGATGCTGGCCGGCTTCGGTTTCCTGGTGGCCTACGCCCTCATCGGCGTCGGCTCCCTCACCCGAGTGCTGCACTCCAACCTGGCTCTCGGCGGCACCCTGTCGCTGGTGTTCCTGCTGCTCGGCGCCGGCGCGGTCATCTGGGTGCGGAACCTGATGCCTACCGTGGAGGTCACCGAGCAGCGGCACCCGATGCGGTCGACCGAAGCGGAGCGCGAGGCGTTCAAGGATACCTTCGAGGAGGGCGCGGCGACGAGCCAGTTCGTGAAGCGGCCGCTGGTCAGGCGCACTCTCATCGCCGCGACGCTGCCGCTGGCCGTCGCTCCGCTTTTCCTGCTGCGCGACCTGGGCCCGCTGCCGCAGAGAAGCCTCGACACCACCGTCTGGCGCAGGGGCCTGCGACTGCTCGCCTATGGCACCGGGCGGCCGATCACCGCGGCCGAGTTCAACTCGCCCGGCTCGCTCATCAGCGTCGGACCCGAGGGCTATCTGGCCGACGACGACGCCATGGCCAAGGCCGCCGTCATCATCATCAAGTTCCGGCCAGGCCAGCTTGTGTTCGGACCGCCGGCCCGGCCGGGCGCCCCCTCGACGCCGAACAAGGTGGTCCCGAACTGGACGGTCAACGACATCGTCGCCTACTCGAAGATCTGCACCCACGTGGGCTGCCCGGCGGCGCTGTACGAGCAGACGACGCACCACATCCTGTGCCCGTGCCATCAGTCGACCTTCGACGCAACGCAGGGCGCCAGGGTGCTCTTCGGCCCGGCCACGAGGGCGCTGCCACAGCTGCCGATCGGCGTGGACGCCGACGGCTTCCTCATCGCCACCGGCCCCTTTAACGAGCCGGTGGGCCCGAGCTTCTGGGAGCGGTCATGAGCGTCGAGCGGGCGCTTGAGGGCACCGGCACCTGGCTAGACGACAGGCTGCACGGAGCCCGCGGCGTGCGGGTGCTGCTGCGGAAGGTCTTCCCCGACCACTGGTCTTTCCTGCTCGGCGAGATCATCCTCTACTCGTTCGTCATCCTGCTGCTGACCGGAACGTTCCTCACGTTCTGGTTCCAGCCCAGCATGACAGACGTCATCTACCACGGCTCCTACGTGCCGCTACGCGGCGTGCGGATGAGCGAGGCGTACGCCTCGACCCTCAACATCAGCTTCGACGTGCGCGGCGGCCTGCTGATCCGGCAGGTCCACCACTGGGCGGCCGACCTGTTCATGGCCGGGATCTTCGCGCACATGATCCGCATCTTCTTCACCGGCGCCTACCGCAAGCCACGCGAGATCAACTGGCTGATCGGTATCACGCTGCTGACCCTGGGCCTGCTCGAGGGCCTGTTCGGTTACTCGCTGCCCGACGACCTGCTGTCCGGCGCTGGCCTGCGCATCCTGGAGGGCGTACTTCAGTCGATCCCGCTAGTCGGCACGTACCTGGCGTTCTTCCTGTTCGGCGGCCCGTTCCCCGGCCACGACATTGTCCCGCGCTTGTACATCCTGCATGTGCTGGTGATCCCGGCCCTGATCCTGGCGCTGGTCACGGCGCACCTGTTCCTGATGTTCCACCAGAAGCACACCCAGATGCCGGGCAAGGGCCGGACTAACGAGAACGTCGTCGGCGCGCCGATGTACCCGTACTTCATGGCGAAGACCGGCGCTTTCTTCTTCTTCGTCTTCGCGGCGTGCGCGCTGGCCGCCACGTTCACCCAGATCAACCCCATCTGGCTATACGGACCGTTCAACCCGGTTGCCATGTCGGCCGGCTCGCAGCCCGACTTCTACATGGGCATGCTGGAGGGCGCGCTGCGCGTCATGCCGGCCTGGCAGTGGGTGGTGTTCGGGCACACCTTTGCCTTCAACGTGTTCATTCCGGCCCTGGTGCCGCTCGGCCTGGTGTTCACCCTCGCCGCTCTCTGGCCGTTCCTGGAGCAGTGGATCACCGGAGACCGGCGTGAGCACCACGTCAACGACCGGCCGCGAAATGCCCCCACGCGGACCGCGATCGGCATCGCGACGATCACGTTCTACGGCGTCCTTTGGGCCGAAGGCGCCAACGACGTCATCGCGGACCACCTCGACATCTCGCTGTACTGGACTACCTGGTTCGCCAGGGTCGGCATCTTCGTCGGCCCCGCCATCGCCTACCTCCTCACCAAGCGCATCTGCCTCGGCCTGCAGCGCAAGGACAACCACCTGATCGAGCACGGCGTCGAGACCGGCATCATCCGGCAGCTGCCCGGCGGGGAGTTCATCGAGGAGACCAGGCCGGTTGACGAGGAGCGTCTGGCGGTGCTGCTGTCGCGAGCCCCGCATCCGGCGCTGCCGCCCGCGGATACCGCCGAGACCGCGGTGCCGCCGGCCGGCATGCGCGGCGGAGTCGGCCGGGTGCGTGAGCGGCTCTACAACGTGGTCACCGAGAGCGCCCCCATGCCCGGCCACGTACACGGGAACGGGCACGGCGACGGACACGGCGACGGCCAGCTCGCGGCCAGTGACCACAACGGCCACGGCGGCCACGGCGACCAGGCGGCGAGCACCGCAGGGACCGCCACCTCGTCGGGCGAGCCACCAGGCGGGGACAGCCACTAGGGCTCGTAGCGACCCACGGGTGACGAGGCTGGCCTGCGCCGACCGTGCCGGTCCCCCCGGACCGTGCCGGTCCCCCCGGACGGGCACGTGGCGCGCGGGCACCCGTCGCGGCGAGTTACCCTCCTCGCGAAGCAACGCGACTTTCCATCGACTTGGCGCGGGCGAATCCGGCATATCGGTCCGTCAAGCGCGCGAAGTCGGTGGAAAGTCAATCGACGCAGACAGGGCAGGCACCCGTGAACGATGAGGCCATGCGCGCCAGGCGGTTCCGGGTCAAGATCACGGAGAATTCCCGCGGTCACGCGGTTATCGAGATTCCGTTTGACCCGGACGTGGCATGGGGCGCTAAGGCTCTGCATCACGTGAATGGCACCGTCAACGGCTGCCGGGTCCGGGTGACGCTTGCGCCTGGCGACGGAGGATGGGCGTTCACCATGAACCCGGCGAGGATGCGCGGTACGGGCATCACGGTCGGTGCCGATGTGGTCGTGGAACTCGCGCCGGAAGGTCCGCAGCGCGGCGATCTTGCCGATGACCTCTCCGCCGCCCTGGCGGCCAACCCGGCCGCGGGGGCCTGCTTCGACACGCTGGCCCAGTTCTACCGCAGGGCCTACCTCCGTTACATCGATGCGACGACCCGCCGGCCAGACCTCCGCGCGGCTCGCATCGCCGAAGTAGCGGGCCTGCTCGCCGCGGGGATCAAGGAACGACCGCGATCGTGAGCGCAGTGGCCGGTCACCGAGCCCGGGTCTTACCGCGTTCCCGCCAGGCCAGGCCGATGACCGCACCCAGCATGATCACCACTCCTATCGCGATCAGCAGGGACATGATCGCGAACACCACGCCAATCGAGCCGTACTTGCGGTAGTCCGAGGCAATCGAGCGGGAAATCGTCAGCCGGAAGACGAGCGCCATCCCGAACCAGCAAATGCCCGTCGCCAGCGCCGAGGGAAGAAGCTGCCGCCAGGCCAGCCGGCCGGCCAGCAGCCACATCGAGAACCCCCAGAAGGCCGTCGCTCCGATAGCCGACACGATCGCGACCAGAGCAGGCCCGCCGGCGTTACTGAGCCGGGGTAGGTCAGCCCCTCCAGGACGGTCACGCCTATCGCAGCCGCCAGCCACGCGGGCGCGCTGGGGCATGTTCCTGAATCCGCGCCCCTGCACCTCGAAGACCCGCTCGTAGAGCTCCTGGATCACCGCGGCGGCGGCAATCCCGCCGAGGATAAGGAAAACCCAGCTCAGGCCGTCAACGGCCGCTGACGTCGCCGAGGGCGACGTGAACGCCTGCCGCACGGCGTGGGCGGCCTGGCCTGTCGGCCCGAACCGCCTGATGAAGCCGGACACCTGAGTCCGGCCTTCAAACGACTGGAGAACAAGGAGAAACGGGACGAAACACAGGAGCAGCACGGCGGCGAACAACATGCCCCGGTTGATCACGTCCGCCGACTGCAGGCGACGTCGAGGGCCGACTGCCGCCACTGAGTCCCAGACGGGCTGCACGCTATCCCCCGCCGTCGACCGCAGCCTGCGCCACCGGGCTGACAGCCGCCGGGGTAGGTCCGGGCTGGACTTGCCACTCCAGCATGGTGCGCTATCGACTCAGACGTGCCTGCCACTGGGCCGCTGCGCTCGGCTGGCGGTCTCAGACCGGCTCAGTACCGGTAAGTCCAATCAAGGCAGCCGACTTGTTGGCAATCTGGACTGGTGCAGAGAGCAGCAGGAGCCGTGCTGTCGGCTGTCCGCCGGATTCGGAGGCGTCAGGAACTGCAATTCGCGGCTGCGCTCGGGAAGGCCGACCGGCCGATGGCCGCGCGATGGTGGGCGCTGCTAGGGCTGCGCGGGCTGCTGCCGGCCGGGTTCTCCATCACCACGGGCGTGCTCGTGGGCGCGATCCAGCATCGCTCCAGCCTCGCCGTGCCGCTGGCTGTCGTCGGGGTCCTGTTCGTCCTGCTACAGGTCCTCGGGCCGCTGCACAGCGCGCTCAGCGCGAACCTCGGCGACCGGACGGCGGCCTGGCTTTACGACGAGTTGACGACAGCCTGCGTATCGGTCCCCGGCATCGGTCATCTCGAGGATCCTGACCTGGCCTCCGACCTGCAGGTGGCGCGCGACTTTGACCGGGGGATGACCGCGCCGCCGCTGTCGACGTCGATCGACTTCATCGCGGGCGGGCTGGTGGAGATGCTGGCCGGGCTGGCCCAGGCCTGCGTGCTCTTCGGGTTCGCCTGGTGGGCGCCGTTCGTGCTGGGCGGGTCCTGGCTATCGACGCACTGGCTGCTGCGCGAGAGCGCCGTCTGGAAAGACCGCAACACCGACGAAGTGCGGCAAGCCCGGCGTGACGCCGACTACGCCTACCGGCTCGCCGTCGACCCGCCCGCCGCCAAGGAACTGCGGATCTTCGGCCTGCCGGATTGGGTGCTTGACCGGTTCACCATTGCCCGGCGTCGGCTGCACCGGCTCCAGTACGAAGCGACACGGATGCGCGAACGCTCGGTGCTTGCCAGCCTCGCCCTGGTGCTCGCCGCGAACGCGCTGGTGCTCTGGCTGGTCGCCGCCGCTGCGCTCGACCACCGGCTCGCCCTTGGCGGAATAATCGTCTACGCCTCGGCTGCGGTCGGTACGTCGGTGATCGCTTTCGGCGGCCTCAACTGGGCGCTGGACGGCGCGGCGGCGCCGGTCGCCGCCGTCGCCAGGCTCAAGGCAGCGATGGGCCGGGCTCCGACGGTCGCGTCAGGGAACCGGCCAGCCGATCGCATGCCGGCGCACCAGATCAGGATCCGCGACGTCACGTTCGCCTACCCGGCAGCGCCGGGGCGCCCGGTGCTGAGCGGTCTCGACCTGGAGATCCCAGCCGGGACTTCGATCGCCATCGTAGGCCAGAACGGCGCTGGCAAGACGACCCTTGCCAAGTTGCTCTGCCGCCTCTACGACCCGCAGTCGGGCACGATCGAGGTCGACGGCACCGACCTGCGCGACCTCGATCTGGATTCGTGGCGCCGCCGCGTGACGGCCGTCTTCCAGGACTTCGTCCGGTTCGAGATGACGCTCCGCGAGAACGTGGCGCCCCTGGCTGCGATCGCCGCTACCGCATCAGCGGGCACCGCCAGCCCCGCGACGCACGGCAGCAGCGACGCGCCGCCTGACGAACTGCTATCGGCCGCGCTGGCCGATGCCGGAGCGGCCGGACTGGCCAGCCTGGACACGGTGCTGGCCAAGGGTTACTCGGGAGGGACCGAGCTGTCGGGCGGGCAGTGGCAGCGAGTCGCCCTGGCCCGCGCGCTCGCGGCGGTCCGCCTCGGAGCCGGCCTTGTCCTGCTCGACGAGCCGACCGCCCAGCTCGACGTCCGCGGTGAGGCAGAGATCTTCGAGCGGATCCTCGCCGCCACCAGGTCGTGCACGACGATCCTGGTCTCCCACCGGTTCTCGACCGTCCGGCACGCCGACAAGATCGCGGTCGTAGCAGACGGCGCGGTCGTCGAGCTCGGCAGCCACGACGAGCTGATGAGTCAGCGCGGCCGCTACTGGACGATGTTCACGCTGCAGGCGCAGCGGTTCGCGACTGGCACGCCGGAACAAGGCGAGGAAGAGGTGACGTTCGATGTCCTCGCCTGACCGCGCGCCGGGCTCCGGTGCCGGGCGCGATGGCGCCGCCCAGCCGGGTACCGACGGGCCGGAACCGCTGCCGCCGGCGCTGTCGTCGATGTGGCGGCTGGGCCGGCTCGGGTTCCGGTCTGAGCCTGCCTTGATGGGCGTGTCGTTTGTGCTCGCGCTGCTCGCGGCGCTGCCGGATGCGCTGCTCGCGGTCTGGTTCACGCTGCTGGGCAAGGGCCTTATCGAGCACAAGCCTGGCCTGCTCCGATTCGGCGTGATCGCGCTCGCGGTCTCGGTCGTCTTGACCTGGCTGCTGCAGACCGTGTCGACGAGGCTGCAGCGGCGGTTCAGGGACAAGGTCACGATCGCGCTAGAGTCGCACGTCGCCCGCCTGCAGGCCAGCATCTCCACGATCGCGCATCAGGAGCGACCGGAGTACCTGGACCGGCTCTCGGTGCTGCGCGAGCAGGTTTTCACCCTCGACCACATGTACATGTCGGTGTTCTCCACCGCGGGCTGGATCCTCCGGCTGGCCGTAACGGTGGCGCTGATCGCCAGCGTCAGCCCGGTGCTGATCCTGCTGGTCGTCTTCGCGGTCCCGACCGTAGCGGCCACGTCGTGGCGCCCGGTCGTTGAGCGGGTGGCGCAAGAGCGAGGCGCCCAGGCCGACCGCCTTGCCCGCCACCTGTTCGCGCTGTCGACCACGGCCTCGGCCGGCAAGGAGCTGCGGGTGCTCGGCATCGGTACCGCGCTCGCCAGCCGGCGACGCGCCTCCTGGGAACGCTGGTACGGCCCGGTCGCAACCGCGCGGTCGGTGTCCTCGGCCTGGTATGCAGCCGGATGGGCGATCTTTGCGCTCGCATACGTCGGCGCGATCGTCCTGGTTGCCGCCGGCCCGCACGCCAACCCGGCCTCGGCGATCCTGGTGCTGACCGCCGGCGCCAGACTGTCCTCCTATGTCGGCGGCACGGTCAGTGAGATCGGCTTCCTGCGCGGTATGTGGATGGACGGGTCACGGCGGCTGGCGTGGCTGGAGGACTACGCGAGCGCGGCCGCGCAACACGCCGACCTGCCTGCGCCCGACCGCATCGTTGCGGGGATTCGGCTCGAGCACGTCACCTTCACCTATCCGGGCTCGGACCGGCCGGCCCTGGAAGATGTCGACCTGGTCCTCCCCGTCGGCGCGGTCATCGCAGTGGTCGGCGAGAACGGCGCGGGCAAGACGACGCTGGTCAAGCTGCTGGCCAAGCTCTACGCCCCGACGTCCGGGCGCATCCTGGTCGACGGCACCGACCTGGCCCGCATCGACCCGGCCCGCTGGCGGGAGCGCCTGGCGGGCGCGTTCCAGGACTTCTTCCGCTTCGAGTTCCAGGCAGGACAGACGATCGGCCTCGGCGACCTGCCACGGCTGACTGTCGAGTCGGCACTGGTGACCGCGATGGACCGGGCAGGCGCGCGGGAGCTGGTCGAGAGGCTGCCGTCTGGGCTGGCCACCCAGCTCGGGCCGACCTGGCAGGACGGCGTGGACGTGTCATACGGGCAATGGCAGAAGCTCGCCCTAGCCCGCGGCTTCATGCGTGACGAGCCGCTGCTGACGATGCTGGACGAGCCCACCGCAGCACTGGACGCCGAGACCGAGCACCAGCTATTTGAGCGGTACGCCAGCCGGGCGCGCGAGCACCGGCAGGACGCGAACATGACGATCCTGGTGTCGCACCGGTTCAGCACCGTCCGGATGGCCGACCTCATCGTCGTGCTCGACGGGTCTTCGGTGGCCGAGGCGGGCTCTCATGACGCGCTGATGGCCTCGGGCGGCCGGTACTCCGAGCTCTACCGGATCCAGGCCAGGGCCTACCAGTGAGCGCGGGCCGGCGTCAGTGCGCGAAGTGGCCGCGGTAGTACTCGAAGACGAACCCGATGACGGCCAGGATCAGCGCCAGCATCCCGATGAGGAACAGCCACCAGCCGATCGCCGCGCCGATCGCCGCGGTCGCTGCCGCCAGACCCACGAACAGCGGCCACCAGCTGTGCGGGCTGAAGAAGCCCAGCTCGCCGACGCCCTCGTCGACCTCACCCTCCGGGCTGTCCTCCGGACGCTCCGGCAGCCGACGGCCTGTGAACAGAACATAGAAGCCTATGAGGAAGGCCAGGGCGACGGCCAGCGCCAGCGCCGTACTGCCCGTCGGATCGTGGGAGAAGTACCAGTAGACGACGTCGGAACCGCCGAAGAACACGGCGCAGCCCAGGAACAGGTACGCCTCTACTTTCACGAGCCCGCTCCGATCGACTGCCGCCGCGCCTGCTCGGCGTGGCGGTCCCGGCCCGACCTGATGTGCGGGTAGTGCAGGTCGAAGGCGGGCCGTTCCGACCTGATACGCGGAATGGAGGTGAAGTTGTGCCGCGGCGGCGGGCACGACGTCGCCCACTCCAGCGAGTTGGCGAAGCCCCACGGATCGTCGGCGGTGACCTGCTCGCCCCGCTTCCAGGTGATGTAGATGTTGTAGAAGAAGATGAAGTTCGACGCGCCCAGGATGAACGCCCCGATCGAGGAGACGTCGTTCAGCGTCGTCGCCAGGTGCGGCAGGAACGGGTAATTGGCGATCCGCCGCGGCATGCCCATGACGCCAAGCCAGTGCTGGACCAGGAATGTCAGGTTGAACCCGATGAACACGCTCCAGAAGTGCCACTGGCCGAGCCGGTAGTCGAGCATCTTGCCGGTCCACTTCGGCCACCAGAAGTAGAACCCGCCGAACATCGTGAACACCACCGTGCCGAACAGCACGTAGTGGAAGTGCGCCACCACGAAGTAGGAGTCGCTGACGGCGAAGTCCAGCGGCGGCGACGCCAGGATCACGCCGGTCAGGCCGCCGAACAGGAACACGATCAGGAAGCCGAGGATGAACAGCATCGCGGGCTCGAAGGTGATCTGGCCTCGCCAGATCGTGCCGACCCAGTTGAAGAACTTCACCCCAGTCGGCACCGCGATCAGGTACGTCATGAACGAGAAGAACGGCAGCAGCACCGCGCCGGTGGTGAACATGTGGTGCGCCCACACGGTCATAGACAGGCCGGCGATCGCGATCGTCGCGGCCACCAGGCCCTTGTAGCCGAACAGCGGCTTGCGGGAGAAGACCGGCAGGACCTCGGTGGCGATGCCGAAGAACGGGATCGCCACGATATAGACCTCGGGATGGCCGAAGAACCAGAACAGGTG
>JBOHCP010000024.1:0-17122 GCA_050698875.1 Streptosporangiaceae bacterium
GCACCTCGCTGAGATCGAACGGCGTGCCCTGGGCCAGGTTGGTGATCTCCTGCCCGCAGTCGTTGGCGTCGTACCAGGCCAGCGTGTAGGGACTGGCCGCGGTGCCGACGCTGGTCCCGGACTCGGTGCCGTCGGCAACCAGGCCGATCAGGCCGTTGGGCTGTGCCTGCAGCCAGCTCCAGATGTAACGCACGGCATCGAGCGGGTCGATCGTGGTCTGGATGTACTCGGGTCCGGTGTATATGTTGCCGTTGGCGTAGCCGCGGAAGCCGATGCAGTTGATCGTCCAGTCCGGCCCGGTGAAGTCGGAGCTGACGAACAGCCCGCCCCAGTAGATCTGGCCGGACTGGCCGACCACGTAGATGGCCGTTGACCACTCATCGAACAGCGGCAGGCCGTCGGGCGCGATACGCTGGAAGTCCTGCGGGCTGATCGATCCCTGGAACTGGTCGGTCACGAGATCCCAGGTCATTGTGACGGCTGACATCTGCGCGCCAACGCGGTCGAGCCATGCCCCTGTGAGCACCCGCTGAGCCATGTACCGCCAGTTCTCGGCCGGCAGCGGGTGCTGGACCGGCCCCTGACGCGCGGTCGGGGGTACGGTCGGCATTTACTGTGGCGCTTCCATGAATGTGTAGTCGAGCACCAGCTCGCTGTAGGTGTTGATGTCCAGGTGGCCCTGGACGTTGGCGATGTTCTGGATCTCGGCCTGCGGCTGCACGGTGATCGTGGTGTTCTGATAGGCGGCGACGCTGACCTGGCCGCCGAAAATCGCCCTGGTCTGGAAGGCCAGGCTGGAGCCGGGCAGGCCGGAGTCGCCGACGGGGATGCCGGTAGTGAGCAGGGCTCCCGCGGCGACTGAGAGCCGCGCGAGGATGCCGACGCCGTAGCTGGCCCCGTCGTAGGCGCTCACCGTTATGTTGCAGCTCATCAGCATGGTGACGGCCCACCACGGGACTGCTACCGAGAAGCTCGGCCCCCAGTTGCGGTAGGAGGTCTTGCTGTCGGTGCCGACCACCATGGAGTCGAGTGACACCGCCTGCTGGAACTGGACGTTCCGGTAGGTAGCCGGGTTGGCCATCTGCCGGACGTCGGTGATCATCGCGTTGGTGATCGCCGAGGTGCTGGCCGGGATTGTGAGGAGGGCCAGCGGGATGGCCGTCACGCCGGCCGGCAGTGAGCTGGTGCTGGACAGGTCGCGAGAATAGATCAGCTGCTGGGTCGCCGGGTTCCACGGCCACGAGGATCCGGCAAACGTCGGGTCCTCGACGCGGGCCACGATCAGGTCGGTTCGCGGCGAGCCGCCGGTCGCCGACACTGAGACCGTGTCGGTGCCGTTGTTGTAGCCAACGTACGTGCCCTGGCCGGTGACCTCCTGCCCGGCGACGACAGCCGTCCCGGCAGCGATGTTGACACCCGCGCCGGGCGTGCCGAACGCCGTCACTTTCAGGTCACCCGGTGCCATGATGCCCGAGCGCTTGAGCGTGGCTGCGTACGCTTCCTGACGCCACTTCTGCGCTGGCGTAGTGTTGCCGTCTACGGCCCATATGGGCTGATCCCAGCTCACGTTCCTGCGCCTCCGATGATCCGGTATCCGTTACGCCAGGCGATGGTGCACTGAGAGTTTCCCGTCACGTCCTGAGCCTGGTAGAGCAGGTATGCGGGACTGCCCGGCAGGAGCGCGAGGCTGTCGATCGGACTGCCGTATACAAAGCCTGCCAGGGAGCTGCTGAGTGCGCCAGTCGTGAGAGGGTCGGTGACTGCCAGCCGGAGCAGCGGGTCGTAGCCTACGGCGCTCGTGAGGCTGACTGAGCGGTTCCACGGGGCGGTCTGGATGACGGCAGTCTGCCCGGCGGCCAGGGTGGCCTGCAGCGAGACGCTGACCGAGGAGTTCGAGTAGACGATGGTCGGGTTCGTGCACGGCCCGGTGAACGCGATGATGGGCCAGGTCTTCATGGTCCCGGCGTTCAGCGCGGCCTGCTGCAGGTACGCCCCGGCGGTCACGATCCAGGTGTCCCAGTAGACGTTCCCGGCCGCGGGCGAGGCGTAGGTGACGTTGATCTCCAGGCTGGCTGCCCCGGCGGGCGCGATCGCGGACCCGCTGAGCTGGGTGGCTGCCGTGGCCGACAGCGTGCCGCTGGACAGCGTGACGTTGCTGCCGATCTGGCTGCCGCCGGAGTTCTTCCAGATGGCCTGGACCGTGGCGGTGCCGCCAGCCGTCACCACGACCGCCTCGGCCTCGGCCGAGACGTTGTAGGAAACTCCGGCGGTGACCGCGATCGGGCTCGGGTACTGGAAGTTGGCAGTGCCTGCCCCGGTGATCATGCTGACCATTGAGTACCGGCCGGTGAACGCCCAGCCGGACGACTGCCCGAGCGCGCTGATCAGCGACAGCGGCACCCAGCGGCCGGTCCAGGGCAGCTCGAAGTCGGCGTCAGCAGCGGGCAGCAGGTTGACCGCAGACAGCTGCGAGGCAAGCAGCAGGGGCGGCGTGGCAGGCGGCGCGACACCGTGCACGCCGGCCGGGGCGACGCCGAGCACGATCGAGTTCAGCTGGTCCGAGTAGAAGGTGTTGTCGACGGCACTGAACTGGGCGACGAAGCCGATCCAGCCCTGGTATGCAAGCCCGAGCGTCGGCACTATCGAGCGCCCGCGGCCGTAGATCCGCCTGATGACCGGGCTGCCGGGGTAGCACAGCCGGAGCACGCTGTAGGCAGCCGGGCTCATGCGGACGTTCTCGTTGTACCAGAAGGAGGTCAGGGCCTCCATCGTGGCGAACGCCGTGGCCGGCCCTGGCGGCGCGTACGCCTGGCCGGTGAAGGTGACCGCCATGCCAGGCAGGAAGTCGACGCCCATCCGGCGGCCGTCGTTGTTGACCAGCGCGACGTCCTGGACGGTCATCGTGCCGGGGTCGACCGTGGTCAGCGATACCAGCGCGCTGGTGCCCGCGCCGAAGACGTAGTCATCGATCGAGTACTGCCCGCTGGCGAGCACAGGGTCTGTCATTGCCCGATCACCACGCTCTGCAGCTCCAGCACCTTCAGCGTCCGCGTCAGCTCGCGCAGCGCCTCAGTGGTGTCCCCGATGCCGTAGTAGGCAGTCTGGTACGTGCCGATCAGCGGTGCCTGCCGCATCCCGCTGTCAGCAGCAGCTACGGCCGCCAGCTGCGGCTGCGTGAGAATCGCCTCCGGCTGGCCGGTGTTGTTGACCGCGACGGTGGTGCCGGGCATCAGCCAGCCGCCCCTGTCATACCAGCCCCAGCCCTGCTCGTGCGCCCAGGCTCCTTCCGGCGTGCCGTACTGCTGCGCGATGTAGTTGAGCATGCCCGTGATCTGGCCCGCCGCGGTGCCGCTGTTACCGCCGTACTCGGCGTACTCAGCAGGCCCCTGGATGAACTGGGCCAGCCCGTATGCGCCGCTGGTCGGGTTGCGGGCGTACATGTTGAACCCCGCCTCGCGCATCTCCACGTTGTAGAGCGCGGTCCACTGAGCGCCGGTCCAGCCTCGCCGGGCGGCCATGGACTGCATCAGGGCTTCTACGGAGCCAGCCGCCCCGGAGAGTGTCTTGACGGTCGCAGCTGCGATGGCAGCTGTCGCCTGGGCTACCCGCGAGCTTGCCTTCGTCAGCCCGAGTCCGAGCCCGTTCATGATGTCCTTGCCAGCGTCTATCGCCCACTGCGGCGGAGAGTGAATGCCCAGCCAGCCGAGGATGTGACTCGCGACATTCTTGAAGAAGTTTTCTACATCGGACCAGATGTCCTTGATGCCATTCCAGAGCCCGGTGATGATGTTCTTCCCGCCAGCTACCAGCCAGCTGATGGCGTTCTTGAAATAACCCTCGATCATGCCCGGAACTGACTCGAACCAGCCTGGCATGGTCTTAGTAAGCCAGGTGTAAATCGGCTGCAGGAAATCAGTCCAGAACCAGGTATAGAAATCGCTGACTACCCCCTGGATCCAGCCCCACACAGTGGACCAGTTCTTATACAGCTCGATCACCCCGAGGGCGATGAGGCCGGCGGGTCCGAGCAGCGGCAGCAGAAACTTCCCGAAGCCGTTGTAGATGAAGTTCCAGGCGTCCTCGGCCCAGTGCTTGATGTCTCCCCAGACCTGGCTCCAGTGGGTGGCCAGCTCGGTGATGCCGACCACCAGCAGCCCGATCGCCGTGGTGATGGGGAAGATGAAGCTGGCCACCAGGATCAGCACCGGTATCAGCAGGTGGCTGTTCGACAGCCACTCGATGACCCTGGCGATCACCCTGGCGAGCACCGCGACTACCGGCGTCAGCACCTTGAGGATCGCGGTCAGCGCGGTGCCGAGCGAGCCGACCAGGATGTCGGCGATCTGGCCGATCGCCTTGAACAGCACCGGCAGGATCGGCGCGAGGTTGGTGACCAGGGTGTTGATCAGGTTGGCCAGCACCGGGGCCAGGTTCTCCAGCACGTCGCCGAGGATCGCGAAGGTGCCGCTGTTCTCCATGACGCTGAAGACCGTCCCGAGCACCGAGGCCAGGGTCGCGAAGCTCGGCGCGAGGTCGCCGAGGAGGGTGGCCAGCGCGCCGAACGCGGACACCAGGTCGTCCAGCACCGCGCCCGCGAACTCGCCCAGGATCTTGCCGACCGGCGTGAGGGCTGGCAGCAGCTTGATCAGCACCCCGGTGAACCCGGCGAACGCCGTGGACAGTGCCGGGGCCAGCACCTTGGCCAGGCTGCCGATCAGCGGGAAGATGCCGTTCAGCGCGTCGAGCAGGCCGCCCATCACCTTGGACGACGGCCCGATCACGCTGGCGAAGTCCTTGAACATCGTGCCCAGCGAGCTGCCCAGGCTGGCCAGCACGCCGCTGAACACCTTCATCGCCGGGCCTGCTGCCTTGAGCATCGCGAGGAAACCGGGACCGGCACCGGTCATCAGCTTCTCGATGCCGGAGACCAGCGGCTCGATGAACGGGATGGCGGCCGAGAACACCTGCTTGAGGTCCGGGCCGATCTGCTTGACGAACACGCCGAGCTGGCTGAACGCCTTCTCCAGCGGCCCGGCCAGCGGGGCGACCGCCTTCTCGATCACGGTCTTCATGCCGCCGAACGTCGCCTTGATGTTGGCGGCGAACTTGGCGTTGGTCAGCATCAGGATCGCGAAGCCGCCGCCGAGTACAGCCAGCCCTCCGGCCACCGCGGTCAGCGCCGGGAGCATCGCGATCAGGGCAGCGCCCGCGGCCGTGATGATCGCGGGCAGCGCGCCGATCCCGCCGATACCGGGGCCGATCCCGGACATCAGGCTGGAGACCGCGCCGCCGCCGCTCTTAGCCGCCGACGCCGCACCGCCCGCAGCGCCGCCAGCTCCTCCGCCTGCGCCTCGCAGGAGGCCGGACAGGCCGCCGGACAGCAAGCCCCCGGACAGCAGTCCGCCGACCAGCCCGCCGCGCCGCCTGGAGTTGCTCGCGTTGCTGCTCGCGGCTGTCTGCTCCGTGGTCGAGGCCGAGCCGCCGCCAGCCGAGCTGCCGGCCGTGCCCGGCACGTTCCTGGTGGGCTGCTGGGCTACCTTGCCCAGCAGGCCCTGGCTGGCTGACTGGGAGGCACTCGGGGCTCCGGTGACCGGGTGCGGGGAGAACAGCGCGTTGAGCGCGCCGAGTACCGAGCCCTGCGGGCTGGAGCGCAGCCGGTTCGCGGCGTCCTTGCTGATCATGTTGTCGAGCTGCGCGAACATGTTCCGCGCCTTGCCGAGGCTGGCGTCATCGAACACGGCCGAGAGCCGGATCTTGTGATCCTTCTCAGCCAGCCCGGCCTTGCTCTCGAACTCCTTCAGCTTGGCGTCGGCCTTGGTGGTGTCGAGATCCATCCGGGCGATGATGGTGCCTGCATCGAAGCTCATCAGTCACCACCATCCCGCCGCCGCCGCCGACCGGCCTCCAGATCATCCCTGAGCTTCGTTATGTCGATGACGTCCATCCCGGCGTCTACGTTCTCCCTGGTGACCGGGCCGCCTGCTGTCGTCTCCTCCTCGAACCTGAACGGCACGTTCTCGTCCTGCTCAAGCCCTTCGAGCAGAGCCCTCCGCTCGGCCCAGCTGAGGGCCTGCCATTCGCTCCCGCTGATACCGAGGTACCGGCGGGCGACATACAGGATTACCCGGCCGCTGCGCGCCTCAGCGGTGTCACTTGCGCTGTCCCAGCGCCGGGTCCTGCTTCCGGGTTGACCACCTCGTTCTGCAGCCAGGCGTAGAACAGGCCGCGAACTCGCAGTGGTGCCGCCAGCAGCTGCTTGGCCGTCGGCTTGTTCGAGCACAGGGCCGCATATGCCGTGGCCATGTCGGCCATCATCGTCTTAACCTTCTCAGGCTCAAACTTGTCGACAGCCGACATCACCGCCTCGATGTCAGTCGGGTCGACCTCAAGATCCAGCTCGTTCTTGGACCGCAGCATGATCTTCTTGACGTCGGCCATGAAGGTGGCGATCTGCTCGTCGGTCGGCTCCGGAATCGTGCCCTTGGTACTGGTGAAGGGCTCGAAAGTGAAGACGAGCGGGGTGACTACGG
Organism: Streptosporangiaceae bacterium; assembly: GCA_050698875.1. Classification (GTDB taxonomy): domain Bacteria; phylum Actinomycetota; class Actinomycetes; order Streptosporangiales; family Streptosporangiaceae; genus JAJYUU01. Next base: position 6,531 of record JBOHCP010000024.1, read on the forward strand.
CACCAGCGTCAAAGCCGGTCATCACGAGGTCGCAATCGCGGTCAGGTCGGTCCAGGTGATCGAGCTGTACGGGCAGATGGCGGACATCGTGAGCGGGTACAGCCGCTGCTGCGCCGCGCGCCGGAAGCTCGTCTGCACCTGGCCGGCCGAGACGACAATCGGGATGTAGACCACGCGGGCGTACCCGAGCTGGTTCTTCCCGATCAGCGCGAGCGCCACGGTGGCGAAGTTGGTCGACAGCGTCAGCACCGACTTGCCGGGCTGGCCAGCGCCGGGCGGCGTGACGGCGATCGTGCCGCCGTTGCCCCAGGCCAGGTTGACGTTGCTCAGCGTCTCCTCAGATATCGAGGTGGTGACGTTGAGGTCGACCGTGGAGACAGCCACGCCGACGGGGGTCGGCTGCTCCTCAATCGTGATGTTCTGGATGGTCGGGTTGAAGGTCAGGATGACCCCGGCCTCAGTCGACCCGACGTACGCCCATCCGAGCCCGGTCCAGGCGGTGCCGACACCGAGGTTCTGGTCCGACGGGACCGATGTCCCGACCACCGCGGTGAACAGGATGCCCGTGCCGTACAGCACGTTGGTGATCGTGTAGTTCGGAGGAGTGTAGAGAAGTGGGGTGCCGGCCATGGCTTATGCCTCCTGCTCCAGCTCGACGCCGGACTCTTGCGCGGCCGTCTGCAGCCGCGTCTCGTAGCTGGCGGGGACATCGGTCCAGTCCTGGCCGACGGTGACGCCACCGTAGTGCATGCTCGAATGCGGCGGGCGAACGCGCATGCGAACAGTGCCAGCCGGCGGCGGGGCTAGTATCACGTCGCCTGGATTAGCCTTGGCCGCTGCCTTCAGGGCCTCGTTCTCAGCCGTCAGCTCGGCGATCCTGGCTGCGGCTGCCTTCGGGCTGGCCAGCTCTTCCGGCAGCGGGGGCTGGCTCTCCGGTGTCGCGTCACTCATGTCCTTGATCCTCTCACGGAGTCACGGTGGTGAGCTGGTACAGCCGGACCGCCACGGTGGTGGTGTTCAGGAAGTCTATGCAGGTGAACCCGACGCCGCCCGTGCCGATCACCCCGCCTGTCGTTCCGGTGAATGCCTGGCTGGCATCCTGCTGGTTGAACTGGGCAGGTGACAACGGCGGGATAGCGAAATATCCGGAGGTCGGCAGCACCAGCGAGTATGCCGAGTAGATCTGCGTGAGACCGCCGGCCTTCTGCCCGATCAGCACGTAGGCCGTCGATGTCGTGGCCCCGTTGTAGCCCCAGATCCACTGGCTGCCATTGTTGAGGTACTGGATGCCGAGCGAGCTGGCGTTGGGCAGGGAGGCCCACGCGGTGAACGTGGTGTTGCTGCCGTTGTAGTCACAGCCAGCCGCGGGGGCGACCGCGCCGACGATCCCGAGGGTCGCCGCGAGCGGGAACCCGTTCATGTTGACCGGCGTCATGGTCTGCCTGGTGGCTGCCATATCAGTCTCCTGGTCCCGTGATGATGATGTAGCTGCAGGTGAACTCGTGCCGCAGGTCTTTCGGGTCGACCGGCAGAGGAGCAGGCGGGCTGCCGGCCCGGTGCGCTACCAGGATCGTAACGCCGTCGATGGTCAGCGGGTAAGGCGCGGTGAAGATCATCGTGTCCAGCAGCTGCGCAGCTGCCTCCGGAGGGTACGGCTGATCGCTCGGACCGCGGATGCGCGCCTGGAAGCTCCAGGCGTCGGCCGCGCCTTCCTCGGTCACGTAGCCAGGCCCGCCCGTGCCGGTGATCCAGACAGACTGGTCGGGCTCGTCCAGGATCAGCGGTCCGGGATACAGCGGCCAGCCCTGCTCCTGCTGAGTGTCCCAGCCGAGGGCGGTCAGGAAATCGATGATCACCTGCGTCTGCGGCACGGGCATCGTCATGCGTGGATCCCGCGCCTCGGCGGAGGCTCAGTGTGGCCCTGCAGGTGCCACCAGATCCAGCCCTTCAGCCGGTCCGGCAGCTTCATGTACCGGATCCGGGCCTTGGCCTTCAGCTCCCACTCGCTCAGCCGGTGCTGCTTGGGCGGCCGGTCGTAAACAGTGCGCAGCCCTTGCGTGACGCTCGGGTGGCCGCTGCGTGACAGGTCGAGGAACTCGCGTGGTGCCTCCAGCTCGACGCGGTCGCTCAGGTGCTCCATCGAGCGCTTCATGCCCTCGGTGCCGCCGTCTTCGAGCATGCCGTCTGCGACGGCCTGCAGGTACGTCCGGTAGTTCTCGAACAGCGGTGCCTGCAGGTACAGCGCACGGCCGCCGCGCGGGTGCCGGAACTCCAGGTGCTCGTGCTGGTAGTGCGCGTAGATCTGGTCGACCTCGACCTGTCCGGACAGCTTCTCCGGCCAGCCGGTCCGCTGCCGCAGCTCTGCCAGCCGGGTGCTCAGGGTGCCCTCCACGGCTTACCCCTGGTAGACCGGGCCGTAGGAGGACAGGTCGTCCGACCCGCGGGGAGACCACTGACCAATCGGGGTGTCGGCCGTCAGGTATCCGCTGTAGCGGTCGACGCGGGTGTTGGAGTCGTCGCCGCTGAAGACCGGCGGCACCCGGTTGATGATGACGCCGACCTCGCTGAAGGACTGGCCCGGCACCGCCGGGTCAAGCCGGAGCTTGCCGTCACGGGCGTCCTGCAGCATCTGGGTGGCGTCTTTGTACGCGATGTACACCGGGTGCTGGGCGTCGATGACCTTGTTCTTCATGTAGGTCTTGGTCGCCCAGAAAGCCGCCAGATCCAGCGTCAGATCCTGGAAGATGGGCGGCGGGATGGCCTGGTCCGAGCTTGAGTCCATGATGCTGCCGAAGTAGACCGACACCCGGTCGCTGGCCGACTGGAGCGCGAGCGTCAGCTGCGCGGGGGTGAGCTGCGCTCCGGTGCCTGTCCCGGAGTCAGTGCCGGACAGCACCTCCTGCAGCTGCACCACAGTCGCGTACAGCGGCCCGGCCATCTAGCCTCCGTCAGTTGCTGGTGCCGCGCCCGTTCGGGATGTTCGGCCGCGCGGAGATGTTGTCGATGTTGGAGGTGCCGATCTCGGTCTCCAGCGTGCTGCCTGAGACCAGGCCGATCAGCACCTGCCCCTTCATCAGCTTCTCCATTGCGCCGCCATGCCCGATGGTCTCGGCGATCTTCACCACGGCGTTATATCTGGCCATCAGTTACTCACTCCCACCGCAAGTCCGGTCTCCGCCAGCGTCGCGTGCGCCGGGAACGGCAGCTGGCTGATCTGGTTGATCAGCACGGTGTTCTCGCCCTGCGGCCATGGCGGGCTGAACGGGCTCACCAGGTTGTTCCAGGCCCAGGTGGGCGTGGTAGATGTCCAGTACAGCACGGCAGACCCGCCTGGCGGGCACTGGAAGCCGTACCCGGTACCAGCACCGACAGCCAGGTTGGCTGTCGCGGTTGCCCCGCACACCGCCGGGGTCCACGTCCAGCCCGTGATCTGAGCGGAGGAGGTAACTGCGAGCGTTCCGCCTGCCGGGACAACCAGGGCGTATGCCGGGGTAGTCGTGCCCTCTGCGACGCCGTTGATCTGCCAGGCTGTCGTGGTGCCGCCCGTGACCAGCACTGCTACCGCGAACGGGTTGGGGTTGGTAGTCACGACCAGCGTGCCGGTGGCGGGCAGCGCGGGCGTGGCGATGACCGGCACGCTCGTGGCCGGGAAAGTCGCGTACGCGGCCTGGACGGTACCGGTCAGGAGCTGGACGTCAGCAACCTGGCCAGTCGGGTTGATGACGCCAACTCCGGTGCTGCTGAGTGCTGGTGCCGCGAGTGCCATTTGCCCTGCTCCTAGTTGCTCGTGCCGATCCCGAGCCCAGTCTCCTGAGCCGGAGTGACCTGGCGCAGGTTGCCCGCGCCAATCGCGGTGTACAGCTGGCCGCTCGGGTCGAGCGCGATCAGCTGCCCCTTGAGGAACGTGACGGGCCACGGCTGCGCCCAGGTGCCTGGCGTCAGGCCCACGGTTCCGGCCATGCTAGCCAGGCCGCCGGTCATAGGCTCGCCCGCGACGACGGTGTCAGGGGTGCCGGCCGCGATCGTCGTCTGCGCGGTGACCTCATACAGGTTGATTGCCATCTCAGAATCCGTAAGGCGGGGCAGCAGGTACGAGGTTAACGGTAGCAACTGTCGGGCTGATAAGCAGCTGCCCGAAGGCCATGGCGGTGAGGTGGTTCTTCTGGAAGCCGGACACCACCGAGTTGCCCGAGCCCCACTCCAGCTCGGTGTATCCGACCGGGATCGAGGTGCCACTCGGCGCGCTGTTGACAGTCACGACCTCGGTGAGAGTACCCGTGTCGATGAACAGGATCATGCCGAGGGTGAAGCTCGCGCCGCCGGAGGCTACTCCGATGGCCGTGGTGACGCCGGCCGTGATGGCGGCGTTGCTGGTGCCGGTCGGTGCCTGCGTTCCGAGTGTGTAGTACCACTCGCAGGCCGAGCACCGGACCAGTGTCTGGCCGTCGAGCGCGTAGAAGTCACGGAAGATCACCTTGTCCCGCGGGCAGACCAGGCCGGGGAAGCACACTGGCCAGCCGGGGATCCCTGTCGTTGACGGCATGGCCTACCTCCCGGTCAGACTCCTGCGGTGATCCTGGTGCCGGGCGGAAGATCGATCGCGTCGACCTCCAGCTCGCCCTCGCTGCCGATGGCGGGCTCGGATGCCTCGGGCGGGAGGGCAACCTGAACATGCGAGCTGCCGGGCGGGTCCGGCCGCGCGCCTACTGCGGGGCCGAGCAGAAGCCCGGACAGCGTCCGCGGGTGAAGCCGCGGCAGGGCTTCCGACGCCTCGGTGGCCTTGCGGATCCGGGGTGGTCCCATACGGGGGTGAAGCAGGTTCTTCACATCCGCCTCGGCCGCCTCGAAGGTGTCGCCCGCCATCACCAGGTCGGTCTGGTGAGCCGCGTCGCCCTTGCGGGGCAGCGAGATGTTGCCCAGCGCCTGCCACTTCACGAATCAGACTCCGCTCAGCAGGCAGACGGCCAGCGGCTGGTCGAGCCCGATGGCTGAGCTGCGCTGCGTGTCGGACCGCCATGTCTTCCGCGGCTCGTCCCGGTACAGCGGGCCGGCCACGAACGGAAGCTCGTCGGCGTAGAAGCCGGCGCGGTTCCGCTGCATGATGATCGCGTTGCCAGCCGGGACCTGCCGGGAGACCAGCACGTCCAGGTTGAAGATCTTCTGCGGCAGGGTGCCCGTGTAGAGCAGGTTCTCCGACGCGATGTCGCCAATGTACGGCGCGGCGAACGTGCTGCTCTGCAGCAGCGTGTTCTTGGTGCCGTGGTTGATGATCAGCGTGTCGGCCTCGAAGCCCAGCCACTGCGTGATGCCCGAGGGCGAGACGATGTTGGAGTTCTCCACCAGGTAGCACGCCTGGGCGATGTCGGCGCGGATTGTCGCCGCGGCCGACGCCCAGGTGTTGGCCACCGAGAGCGTCTGGATCGAGGCGTTGGAGACCACCGCCGAGTAGAAGGCAGTGTTCCAGGAATACACCATAGTGTTCTTTACCTGGAGCAACTGCCTCGTAACGGGATCTATCGACTGCCGGCGGCGCATCTCGTCAGAGACCATGATCGCCATCGCGCGCTCGTGGCTGAACACCACTCGCGGGATGCCGATCGAAGTCGGCATGACGGGGACCTCACCGAACTCGGGCCGGATCTCGGGGAAGTCGTCCGCGTACAGCGGGGTCGACTCCGAGTACCGCACCGCGCCGCTCGGTGCAGCGCCGCCCATGCGCAGCACCGAGTCGATGATGAACTCGTTCTCGGTGATGTCCAGGATCAGAGCCGGAATGACCAGGGGGTCCTTCAGCAGCTCGTTGACAGTGATCCGCGGAGCATCGCTGTAGCTGCGTGCACCAGTTGGCATGGGTCAGTTCCTCTCTCAGAAGACCCTGGCACGGCCAAGGAAGTAGACAGCCGAGCCGAGTCCGCCGATGGCCTGCGTGAGCATGCCGCCGGCGACCCCGCCTGGATGGGTGCAGACACCGACCAGCAAGTCCGCGGTGCTGCTGCTCTCAGCCGTGACCGCACCCTGCGTCGCGCCGATGATCAGCTTCTGGCCGACGGTGGCCGGGCCGACGTACCAGACCCAGGTGTCGACGCCGCCGTAGTACACCGAGCAGTAGTCGGTGAGCACGGAGATGTCGATCGCCGGCTGGCCGTATGCGTCGGCAGCACCTGTCTGCGCGGCAACGACGTTCGCGTCGTTGCCGGCGACACCGAGAGTGGTCACTGAGCCCGAGAGCGCGACCTTGACGGTGTAGTCGGTGGTGCCTGCTGTCGCGGTGTTCGTCTGGACGAACTGGCCGGCGAAGATCAGCGTGGCGACCTGGTAGTTCGACGGTCCTGACTTGTAGTGCGGAACCTGTCCTGGCATTAGCCCGGCCTCTCCTTCTGGTTAGATCCCGACCTGGCTGCGGAACCGGTGGACGATCGCCAGCCGCTCCTCGGCCTTGTCGTTTGCGCTGGCGGGCTCGTCCGCGCCGGAGCCAAGCTCCGCCGAGAGGTCAAGCATGCCGGACATCCTGCCGAACTCGGTGAGCACGCGGCGCATGACCTGCCCGGCGTCGACCTGGCCGGTGCCGTTGGACAGGTCTACCACGTGCCCTGCGCCCTCCAGCAGCGGGCGGGCCAGGTCCGTGAGGTACGGCGGGACACCGCCGTCGGCGAGCTTGCGCCGCTCGGTCTCGAACCGCTGCTTGTCCAGCTCGGCATTGATCACGCTGAGCTGACGCTCGTTCTCGTCGGCGCGGGCGTTGGCCAGCTCGATGACCATCGTGTCGGCCGCTGACAGCGCAGCTCCGGCACCGGCCGGCTCCAGCAGGCCCTGCCCGTCCAGCTCGGCCGCGGCATTGAGCAGCTGCTCCAGCTCCTCGTCGGACAGCTCTGTCGTCTCCGGCGCGTCCGCGGCCAGGGCCGCAAGCTCCTCGTCAGTCAGCTCGGGCATGTTCAGGCCCTCAATGAGCTGGTTGAACTTGTCGTCAGGGATCTCCAGCAGTCGTGCCAGCTTGGCCTGCTGCTCGGGGCTCATCGGCATGTCGCTGTCTCCCTCTCCGGCGAACTCAGCGCCGCTCAGGTCAATGATTACATCCGGCTGGTTCGCGGCCTCAACTGCGGCCCATGCTCCCATACCAGGGATCCGCGGGTCGAGTGTGCCGAGCACGTGCTGGATGGCCGCGGGAAAGAACTTGCCGTCGGCGCGGTCGTAGTCCTCAACGATGCGCGCTGAGACGCCGAGTTTCGGGTTGTCGCGCAGGATTGCCTCGCCGCGCTCGGTCGGATTCAGCGTGACCCACAGGCCGTCGTTGTCGACGGCCATGTCGGTGATCTCGCCGCGGAACCGCTCGATGTCGTTGCTGTGGCTGTTGTCGTCGGGCGCGGCCTGGAACGGGACCTGGTCGTACGCGCCCTGCCTGAAGGCGTCAGCCAGCCGGCTCAGGTAGTCGCGAGTGAACTTCAGCACTTTGCCCTTGTAGCGGATCTCCCCGACCGGGAGCAGCAGCTTGCGCCAGGACCGGGTGCCGGTCTGGATCGCAGGCTTCCCGGTGAACGGGGTGAGTACCGCAGTGGTCACGAGGCCTTCTTGAACGTCCCGCCAGACATGTTCTGGCTATTGCGGGCGAAGACGAGGGCGCGGGCCGGCGGGAATCCCTTGGCGATCAGCTTCTTGTAGATCGTAAGCCCTTTCGGGGTCAGCCCGGCAGGACCGGAGCCAGAATCTCCGGATCTGCTGCTGCTGCTGTCATCACTGTCGTCATCGCTGGTCGCGAGCGCGCGGATCGCGGGCACGCCGTACTGCGCCATCAGCGGGGTCTGGGCAGGCGGCGGCATCAGCGGCTCACCGCGCCGGTACTCGGTCGTGGTCGACTTGTTCCAGGTACCGAGCAGCTCCTGGAGCGCGGCGCGCTGGTGGGTGTGCGGGAGCAGCTGCGGGCCGCCCTCGACCTTGCCGCCCCAGGTGCCGTCATCGAGGTGCTCGATCTGGCCGATGGTGCCGCCGCCGCGGCGGTGGCGGATGACAGCTACCCCGCCTGGACCGCGGCTAACGACGATGTCAGAAGCGCCCGTGACTGCCATGCGCCTGGACAGCTGAATCGCCTGCCTTCCGATGTTGCTCATCGAGCCCATGCTGCCCGACGACGCGCCGCGGACATTGATGCCGGCTGAGCCCGGCGAGAAGCCGGACTTGCCGGCCAGGTTCCCGCTGGCCGGTGTCTGCAGCACGCTCGGCTGCTTGTCCAGCGTGGTGCCATTCGCATCGCTGGTGTCGTTGCTCTCCGGCATCGGCGTGCCGCACTGACTGCAGTACTTGGCCGCGAAGTTGTTCAGCGTCTGGCAGTTGCCGCACTCGACGCCGTCCATGGTCGAGTTGTCCTCAGTGGCGGACTCCATGCCGTTGTTGTGCGTGCCGCTGTCGTCGGCGAGGGTGATTACCCCCTTCGCCTGCAGCGCGCGGTAGCGGGCGGCGAGGTCGTAACCCTGGACTGACATGACGGCTCCGTTCGACATCGCTGCGCCGGCTGGCGCGGCCCACGAGTTCTTCAGCTGTGCGGTCCTGCCGAACATCGGCGCGGTCTTACGGAGCAGCTTAGCGAGCGCAGCCCGCCTCGCGCCTCCGCCGGTCCGGCCGACAGCCTGCAGTGCCTTGTCCCAGTGTGCAGCGTCCTTGATCGGGAAGCCAGGCTGGCCGCCCGGCGAGGCTGGCGGCAGGGCCAGGCCCTGCTTCAGCGCGCCCTTGCGGCCCTTTGCAATCTCCGACGCAGGCATGGCCAGCCGGTAGGTGTTGCTGGCGTCTACGTAGGCGGCTGGCGTCAGCTTCGCCCCGCACTGGTCGCAGTACCGGGCATCCACATCGTTGTACTTCCCGCAGTTCTGGCACTTCACGGTCTCGTCTGGCATCTTCCGGTACGGGACCGGGCCGTCGGCGAGCGTGACGTTCGAGAGGTTCCAGGCCGAGCCCTTGCCAGCTGCCATCGCGATCTTTGCCATGTTCTTGGCGGTGTCGTTGATCTTGTCCTGCTTGCCGCTGTCGTGCGTCAGCGCGCTGGCGCGGGCCATGTGCGCGGCTGCCAGGCTGTGCAGGCCCATCATCGTTGACTTCTTGGCGTCAGCGATGTGGTTGTCAGCCTTCTCCTCGTCGCTGCTGCCCTTGTTGTCCGGTGGCTTGGCGGTGCCGGACTTGGCATCGATGCTCTTCCAGTAATCGCTGCTGGGCATCCAGGGACTGGCCATGGCGCTTATCCTCCGTGCTGGGCTATCGCCTGGTCAACAAGGTACGCAGAGCCCTTTGCCGCCAGGTCCGGGTCCATCCCCTTGCTGATGAACAGATGCGTCAGCGCCTCGACCGCTGCCTGCCGCTTGTCGGGCGTGACTGCCATTTCACAGCCCCTTGAAGAAATCGACTATCTCAGACAGGAAAGACGGTCCGACGGCCGCTCCGACCATTACCAGCGCAGGTGCCCCGGCCCCGGCTGTGACTGCAGTCAGAGCCGCTGAGCCGAGCAGTATGCCAGCGTGGATCGCGAGCCGCTTGCGGAGAGTCTTGGTCTCCTTCTGCTTCCCGAGGTCGGCGATATTCTGGTTAACCCGCCGGACCGCGGTCATCAGGTGCCGGATCTCCATCTTCTGCTCGGCTGCCTGCTTCTTCAGCTCGGCGAGCTGCGCCTGAGCTGAGTCGGCCTTGGCTCCGGCCAGGATCGTCTTGTACTCCAGCTCGCGGTGAGCCTTCTTCTCCTCAGGCGCCGGTCCGGCTGGCTGCTTCAGGACGCTCAGCGGGTTCCGCGCGAAGCGGCCATGGCTGTCACGGAGCTGGTGCGGGTCATAGTGCCCCAGCTCGATGATGCCGAAGTCGCGGATGTCGGCGTAGTACGCGCTCACTAGCCCGCCAGCTGGCTGGAGATGGTGTCTGAGGGCATCGTACGCTCGACAGCCCTGATGTACCCGTTGCCGATGGCACTGATCCGCTGGTAGGCGGCGGTGGCGTCGCCGCCGGCTGCGTTCAGGTGGCTGGCTACGAGGTGGCGCAGGGCCGGGGTAGATGCGATCAGCTCGTTGCCGGTCAGCGTGATGGTGCCGAGCGAGCCCTCGTTATCCAGGATCTCAAGCACGAGCCACTCCTCCTGCCAGCCGCTGCTGCTCGGCCCGGTAGTTGTTCATGTACGCCTGGCTGTACGGGTTGCCGAGTGCGGCCAGCTGACCCATCATGGCCGAGTGCCATGCCGGGTGCCCGAGGCGCTCGAACTCAGGCTGGAGCGCCTGCAGCTTGTTATGCAGAGCCGCTAGCTTCGTAGCGGAGATCCGCGTCGGCAGGCCTTTCTGGATCTGCGTCAGGTATCCGCCGGTACCGCTGTTGTCGAAGTTGGCGCTGCCGTTGTCGATCGGCACCGGCTTGCCGTTCACGACCATCCAGTTCTCGCCGTGCCGGTCATTATTGCTGATCAGGTGGTCGAGCAGCGCAAGCTTCTTCCCGGCCGGTGTCCTGCTCAGGTGCTCAGCCATATCGCTGGCATCCCGCGGTCCGCCCTCAACCAGGTGCCCGTTGGCGTCGACACCATAGTGCTGCTCGGACAGCCACCGGGTAGCTGTCTGGCCGGGCACGACGTCCTCGAT
>JBOHCP010000025.1:0-16860 GCA_050698875.1 Streptosporangiaceae bacterium
GGCACGGTGTACCGCCAGCCGCGGTCGTAGTACGGGTTCTGGAAGTCCCGCCAGGCCTGCTGGATGTTCGGGATGTAGCTGTGGTTAAGCGGCTGGATCAGCCTGGACTCGATCAGGTCGCCGAGCACGTCGACGGTCGCGCCCATCAGCGCGTCGAACTTCAGCCCGCTGCGCAGCTTGGCGAGCGCCTCGTTCATCGTGTTGAACGTGGTGACCTCGACCTTGCAGTTGTACTTCTTGGCGAAGCTGTTCACACAGGCCTGGTTGATGTAGGCGACCCAGTTGTAGACCTGCAGGGTGGCGCCGGTCTCAGGCTTGAGGTTGCTGGCGACGGCCTGGTTCCCCGTCACCGGCCAGGTCACCGGGCGGTTCGGTAGGGGCAGCGGGATGTTGCTTGGCCCCACGAGGTAGGAAGCGCACGCGTCGAGCAGGGTGGCCCCACCGCCGGCCAGCAGCGCGGCGGCGAAGCCGCGCTGCAGTGCCTGTCGCCGGGAGAGCTCGGGCCGTCGGCGGGTGCCGTCGTCCTGCCAGCCCCTCGTGGGTGCATCAACCGCCGCCCTCCACGTCTGTCCGGCTCGTTGGCTGTCGAGTTAGCTGCCCACAATGTCCGCGCCGACGACCGGCCGCAAGGGCAATACCGGAAGCTGTAATCCAGTTGTTGCACGCATCCAGTCGTGTCATGGCCGTACCGCAGCTGCAAACGTCGCGAAGTTAGCGACGAACCTTTCAATATCGGCCTCGTCGTGCTGGACCGACATGAGCCACTGCTCGATCTTGCCCCAGGGCGGCAGGAAGACCCCGCCGTTGTGCTGGAACAGCCAGTGCGCAGCACCGGCTCCCTGGAGGTGGTGGCGCTGCGAGGGATCAGCATCACGATCGACGTGGGGGAGTATGTCGCGGTCATGGGCCCGTCGGGGTCTGGCAAGTCGACGCTGATGCACATCATCGGCTGCCTGGACGTGCCGAGCGACGGCAGCTACCGCCTGGCCGGGGAGGACGTCGGTGGGATGCCCGAGTCCCAGCTCGCCGACGTGCGCAACCGGCGGATCGGATTCGCTTTCCAGCAGTTCAACCTGCTGGCGTCGATGACGGCGCTGCGCAACGTCGAGCTGCCGCTCACCTACCGCAGCGTCGGCAAGCCAGAGCGGCGCGAGCGAGCGATAGAGGCGCTAGAACGAGTGGGCCTCGGCGACCGCATCGGCCACCGGCCGGGCGAGCTGTCAGGCGGGGAGCAGCAGCGGGTCGCGGTGGCACGGGCGCTCGTGACCGAGCCCGACGTGCTGCTCGCCGACGAGCCGACCGGCAACCTCGACTCGGCCTCCACAGCCGCGATTCTCAGCCTGCTCGATGAACTTCATGGCAGCGACCGCACGATCGTGGTCATCACCCATGAGGCTGACGTTGCCCGCCGGAGCAAGCGCACCGTGCGGCTGCTTGACGGCCTGGTATCCGACGACACCGTCACGGCGGGAGCCGCCCAGTGAGGGGCCCACTGTGAACTGGGTAGAGACGCTGCGGACGGGGCTGGAGGGCGTGCGCTCGCACCGGCTGCGGTCTGCGCTGACCATGCTCGGCATCTTGATCGGCATAGCGGCGGTGATCCTGACCGTGGGGTTCGGCGAGGGCGCCTCGGTCCAGATCCGCAACGAGATCAACTCGCTCGGCACGAACCTCCTGATCATAGGCGGCGGCAACCTCACCACGACGGACGTCAGCGCCCTCGGGTCCAAGGCAGCCGCGCCGGACATCGCCGTGGTCGCCCCGGACACCACAACTGGTGGAACCCTGAACAACGGCACCACGAGCTGGCAAACAGTGGTGGTCGGGACCACGCCGAGCTGGCTGAAGGTCCGCGACCGCACCCTGGCCGAGGGCAGGTTCCTGACCGCGGCCGACGAGAGGAGCGCGGCCGACGTCACCGTGCTGGGGCCCACCACGGCGAGCAAGCTGTTCGGGCATAGTGACCCGCTCGGCCAGACCGCGACAGTCAACGGGCTGCCCCTGGAGGTAGTCGGCGTGCTCGCCTCCGCTGGCTCGGTCGGCAGCGGCACGAACGAGGACGACCAGGCGGTCGTGCCGCTGTCCACAATGGAGCAGCAGATCGGCGGTGGCTCCCGGACCTCAGTCAACACGATCTACGCTCAGGCCACCTCGCCGTCCACGCTGTCCGCGGCCTACCAGGAGGCGGACACGCTGCTGCTCAACATCCACGGTGACAAGGCGTCCAATCCAGACTTCGTCATCAACAGCCAGCAGTCGCTGCTGTCCACCGCCTCCACGGTGAACAAAACGCTGACCGAACTGCTCGCCGGGATCGCAGCGATCTCCCTGCTGGTCGGCGGCATCGGGGTGATGAACATCATGCTGGTGTCAGTCACCGAGCGGGTCCGCGAGATCGGCCTGCGCAGGGCCCTCGGCGCCACACCACGGGTGATCCGGCGCCAGTTCCTCGTGGAGGCCTCGCTGCTCGGCCTGGTCGGCGGCGTGCTCGGCGCGGCCGTAGGCCTGATCGGCGCTGCGTACGTGCTGCCGCACCTGACCTCCAATCCCGTCGCTGTCTCGCCGACAGCCGCTGTGGGAGCGATCGCCGTCGCCGTGATCATCGGCCTGGTCTTCGGCGTCTACCCGGCCGGCCGTGCCGCGCGGCTGGCCCCGATTGACGCGCTGCGCACCGAATAAGGGCGGCGACTCATGAGGATCAGTGGCGGAACCCGGCGGATCGCAGTCATCGCTGTCGCCGTTGTCATCGCCGGCGGCGGGGCCGGGGCTGCCTACGCCGCCATGTCGTCCTCCGGCCCGGCGTACCGGCTGACCACAGTCACCTCAGCGGACGTGACCGCAAACCTGAACGAGGACGGCACCCTCACGCCCGGGCAGCAGGCCGATCTGGCCTTCACGGTCAGCGGCACCGTGGCCACTGTCGATGTCAGTGCGGGGCAGCAGGTTACCGCTGGGCAGACCCTCGGCACGCTCGACAGCACCTTGCTGACGGCCAGCCTCACCGCCGCGCGGTCCGCCCTGGCGAACGCCAACCTGAAGGTCGCCAACGATATCGCCAGCCAGGACAACGCGGCAAGCGGACCGACCGGGTCATTGCCGTCGCAGCCGTCGGCATCGTCACCTGCCTCGTCCCTGGCGCCGCTGCAGCAGGCAGTCCTGAACAGTCAGCACAAGGCCGACGCGGCCCTGGCACTGGCGAAGACCGCCGAGACCCAGGCCAATCAGGCCTGCACGCCGTCACCAGCGCCGTCCGAGTCGTCATCCTCGCAAGGCCGTGCTTCCGCCAAGCCCGACCTCGCCAAGCCCGACCTCGCCACCGCCGGTCACCTGCGCTGCTGCCGCCCAGCACCTGCTGACCGACGAGACCGCGGTGCTGAAGGATCTCCAGACGCTGTCAGGGCAGGAGAGCGCGCTCAGCACGGCACTTAGCCAGGCCATCGCCGCGGCCGGGACATCCGGGGACGGCGCTGGCACCGGCCCCGGGAGCGGTGGCAGCGCGGATGGCGGCGGCAGTTCTCCCGGTGGGAGCACCTCTCCCGGCGGCTCGGGGAGCCCGGCCGGCCCGGTCAGCGCTGCACGGCTTGCGGCCGACCAGGAATCGGCCGACGCGGCGGCAGGACAGGTTACCGTCGCGCAGCAGAACCTCGCTGGCGCCACGGTCGTCAGCCCGATCAGCGGCACCGTGGTCAGCGTCAGCGCAAAGGAGGGGGCTAACGCGAGCGCGGGCAGCACCGAGTTCGAGGTCGCCGAGCTGGACAGCTGGCACGTGCAGGCCCAGGTCCCGGTGGCCGACATGCCGCAGCTCAAGACCGGGCAGCAGGCGAGCGTCGTGCCAGACGGCAGCAGCACGGCGCTATCCGGCGCGGTGGTCACGATCGGGCTCCAGCCAACCCCGAACAGCAATCCGGTGACCTACCCGGTCACGATCGGCCTGGCCGGCCAGCCGTCCGGGCTGCACCAGGGTGGCTATGCCGCCGTGACCATCACCACGGGGCAGACCAGCGGCGTCAGCGTGCCCACCTCGGCCGTGCATTACTCCGGCAGCAATGCGACGGTTACCGTCTACGCCGCAGGCAAGACCCGCTCAGTCCTCGTCAGGGTCGGGACCAAGGGCCGGTGATGACCCGGATCACCTCCGGCCTTGTCATCGGTCAGCAGGTGGTGCTGGCCAACCTGAACGCCCCAATGCCAAGCAACAACCCGTCCAACAACTTCGGCGGCCCCGGCCCGATCCCGGGCGGCGGCACCTTCACCGTCGGGCCTGGTGGCCCAGTCGGCCCAGGCGGACCGATCATATATGTGGGCGGGCCAGCCGGCTAGACGGGGCAGTGCCCGCGCGGCAGCTGCCCTGCCAGAACCGGCGTGTTATTCATCTGTGGCTACTTAGCACGTTCCGCGACTTGGCCGCCGGCAGTGGGCTGCCGCTGCACTACGTGGTGCTGCGGCCGGACGAGCACGCTGCGCCGCGCCGCGCCATCGAGCGCCGCGGTACCGGTGCGCTCACCGATCCCGGCCCGGTGACGCCGCGCAGCTACTGCTCCTGTTACTCGGCCGGCTCGGCCCGTGCCTCGGTGGTGCTCGGAATCGCGGTCAGTTCGGGGGTGCTGATGTGCCGGATCGGGACCGGGAGCGGCAGGCTACGGCCACGGCTCTGCATCGACATGGCACTCAGGTGGTAGGCCTCGAGCTCGGCGACGAAGCCGGGCTCGCGATAGGGGCGGCCATCGACGACCGGACCCTGTTCCCTGTTCATGACGGCGGCGATGTCCTGGCCGCTGATCGTCCGGTGTGTCTCCAGCGCGTGCCCGACGGCGAGCACGCTGGTCCGGTACTCAGTCAGTAGCGCGCCGGTGCGCTCGCCCAGCGTCGCCAGCCGTGCTTCGGCCCGCTTGCCCAGCGCTGTCTCCAGTACGTTCCGGTCGTTGCCGTCGAGGATCGGGTGCGCGTCATGCGGCGCCCTCGTGGCGGCGTAGGAGCCGATCTGACCGCCCATGCCCCACAAGCCCTCCATGTGCAGCGAGATCGCCGTTGCCTGCTGGAGGTCGCTGCCGACGCCGGAGCTTGAGTCACCGCTGAAGAACATCTTCTCGCCCACGAGAGAGGCGAGGAACACCATGATCTCGGCCTCAAATTCGCTGCGCCACGACGTGAACTGCTCCTCGACCGGGATGGGCCGCACGAAGCCGAGCGTCTCACCGCCCTTCTGAATCGTGGCGGTCTCGATCTGCTTGCGCTTTTGCATCAGGTAACTCGTGACCGCGTGGCAGGCCTCGTGCAGCGCCACCGCGTGCCGTTCGCGGTCCACATAGTCCACGCCCTCCGCGGGCCCCACGCTCTTGGTCAGCTTTGCCCTGAGCACATCGGCCCAGGCGATCGTCGTCCGGGCGTCACGCAGCGCGACGATCAGTGACTCGTTCACCAGATCCTTCATCGTCGCGCCAGTTGCGTACGGGGTCATGTTCGCGAGCTGATCCAGCTGCTCTGGCGTGAGCTCGTGGCTCACCTTGGCGAAGTAGCCCTCGTAGGTGCGCTTCCTGCCCTCCTTGGACGGGTAGCCGACGTGGTAAATACGGTCGATCCGGCCGGGCCGCAGCAGGGCCGGGTCCAGCGCGCTCGGCAGGTTCGTCGCCATCACGATGAGGATGCGGTACTTGGGCGGCGGCTTGGGCCTCATGCCGAGCGTGCGCCGCACCACCCGGTTGAGGAACCCGCGCGGCTTCTTCAGCCCAGACATCGCGGTGAGCAGCGCCTGTAGCGTGCCCATGCCGCCGCCGCCCATCATCCCGCCGGCCGGCAGCATCTGCCGGAAGATGCCCGGTCCCCTGGGCGCGGGACCGGCCGCGGCGGGATCGCTGCCGAGCAGCAGTGACTGAGTGTTCGCGGACAGATAGCTAAAGCCGCGGCAGTCGGCGAACGAGCCGGCGGGGCCGGCGCCCGTGGTCGGCCGATAGCCCTGCCCGCCTGGCTGGCCGCCGACGCTGCCCCCGCGGCTGCCGAGTGAGTCTGCCTCGTCGAAGAAGACGATCACGCCGCCGTACCGCACCGCGAGCTTGCGCAGCTTCCGGAACAGCCCCTTCACCTTGAGGATGCCGACGCCGAAAAACATGTTGATGAAGGCACCCGGGTCGACGAACACGTACGGCTTGCCGGTCTCGCCGGCGATAGCCTCGGCCATCAGCGTCTTGCCCGTACCCGGCGGTCCCCACAGCAGGATGCCGCCGGGCACGTACCCGCCGTGATCCTCGATCGACTCAGGGTCATCGAGGAACATCATGTTCTCCCGGACGCGCTCCACCACGTGGTCCTGGCCCCAGACGTCGCCGAACCTGGTGGTGATGTCGCCCGGGTTGTACACGTCCACGCCGCCCCGGGACAGGAACCAGAACAGCATCCCGAACTGGGCCACGACCAGCAGCATGTAGAAGACGAAGATCAGGAGGTCTGGCAGCAGGTGGTAGATCGTCGAGGGCGCCTGGAACAAGCCCTTCACCGGCGTGGTGTGGTACACCAGCCCGAGGATGACGGCCAGGATCGTGATGAGGACCAGCCACTTGAAGGCCCGCGACATCCGGAACCGGGTGAAGTCGCTCGCCCGGTGAGTCAGGTGATCGCTGTGGCCGAAGAAACCGCTCGACGCTCGGTAGGCGCGGCGCGAGTGCTCGGTGATCAGGTAGTAGATCTGCCGGATGACCTCGAGCCCGAGCAGCAGCAGGAGCCAGCGGCCGGCACCCGAGCTCACCTGGAGTTGCTGGCGGGCACCGTCGGTGAAGCCGAGCACCGGGTCGGTCGCCATCTGGTACCAGACGATCAGGAACCACACGACGACGATGAGGATGATGAACTTGAGCCGGTCCCACGGCACGAGCGCCTTGCGCGTCAGCCCGGCCTCGGCCAGCCGAGCTTGCCTGCGCAGGCGGCGCCCGTCAGGGTTCTTGGCTGACCTCGGCATCACGAACCTCGCACGGTGAAGGAGTTGATGACTGCCTTGATCTGCGCCACGTGCGAGGCAAAGCAGCCCTGAAAGCACTGCACCAGCAGCAGGTACAGCTTGGTGGTGTCACTGTTAGTCAGCACGGTCTGGTCGAAAGCGTCCGGCAAGCCGTTCACGTCGTACTCGAAGAGCTCGTTGATCCCGCGGACCCCATCGGCCCCGGTGATCGTGGCACTGGACACCAGGTGGAAACCCGTGAGGTGGCTGCCCTCGGCGGTGGCTGCCTGCCTCGCCTGCGACGTCACCGGGAACAGCAGGTCCCGCATGTAGTCGTAGGACAGCGTCGCGCGCAGCGAGTCCCGCAGGCTCTGCACGCTCGCGTACACCACCGGGGTCTCCGACCCGGTCAGCAGGGACGTGAGCGCCGGCTTGGTGTCCTCGGCGTAGGCGCGGGACCAGGTGAAGGAGCCGCCGGCCTTTCCGGCGGCCGAGTTGGTCAGGAGGGCGCTCTGCACCTCGGCGAGCTTGAGCGGGTCCACCTGCTGCCAGCTGGCCGGCACCTTGAAGTACGCGTGGTCGGCGGTGTCGGCCGCGTAGGTATAAGTGGGCACTCCGCACCCCGCCAGCAGAGCGAGTGCGGCGGCTGCGGTGAGCATCGCGGCGACGGTCCGGCGGAGCTGCCGTTGCAATCTGGCCCTCCCGTCCGAGCTAGCCGCCAGCCCCCGGCCGGCCGCAGGCCTTCCCCCGAGTATGTGTTGCCACCTGGGACAGCTTCAAGCCCCGCCGTGCGCATCAGGGGCCGGTGTGTCTCAAGTGACCAAAGATTAGCGTCGTGCACCGCCAGCCCAGCAAGGACAGTCCGAGGAACGCCAGCGTCACCGCGATGAACGCGACCGCCGTGCCTTGCCCGGCCGCCACCCTGATGGCCATGCCCGCCACGGCCGCGCCGAGCCACGCGCCCAGGCCGGCCGGCCAGATCGCGGTTGGCCGCCGCCAGTACCGCACGGCTGCCAGCCCGATTCCGAGGCCCGCCAGGAACGGCCACGCGGTGTGCCAGATCCCGGCCGCGCTGTCACCGTCGTGATAGGCGTGCCGTCCGAGCGTGACGAACGCGACCACGCAGCAGACGTCGATGAGCGTCGCGATGACGACAGACGGGCGCATCCGGTCACCGTACCCGACCATCGCGGAGGGCCGGGAGCGGGCACATCGTGGCTGGTCTAGGCTCGCTGTGATGCCGAGGCTGCTGATCGTTCACCACACGCCGTCGCCGGTGCTGCAGGCGATGTTCGAGGCCGTCGCGGACGGCGCGCGTACCGACGAGGTCGGCGGCGTGGACGTCGTGATCCGGCCCGCGCTCACCGCCAGCGAGGTCGACGTGCTGGCCGCTGACGGCTATCTGCTCGGCACGCCGGCCAACATCGGCTACATGGCCGGCGCGCTGAAGCACTTCTTTGACGGCATCTACTACCCGTGCCTCGAAGCCACCAGGCGGCGGCCCTACGGGCTGTACGTGCACGGTGCCAGCGACACCTCCGGCGCGGTCCGTGCGGTGGAGTCGATCACCAACGGTCTTGGCTGGCAGGCCGTCCGGCCGCCGGTAACCGTCGTCGGGCCACCCGCTAAGGCTGACCTGGAGGCGTGCTTCGAGCTGGGCGCGCTGCTGGCCGCGAAGGTCGCGGGGGAGCTGGCCGGGTGATCGTCAGCGTCACGCTCAACCCCGCCGTGTATGTGGACTACGCGGCGGACCAGGTGCGACTCGGCACGGCTAACCCGATAGCCAGGGTGCGGCACCAGCTCGGCGGGCGGGGCCTCGCCGTGGCGCGGCTGCTGCACACCTTCGGGCACGACGTCACCGCGGCCGGGCTGGCGGGCGGGTCGGCCGGCGAGCTGATCCGGGCTGGGCTCGCCCGCACCGGCGTGGCCGCGAGGTTCACCAGGATCGGCGCGGAGTCGCGGCGGGTGGTGCAGGTGCTCGACGAGGTGACCGGGCAGACGACGAGCTTTCGCGAGCCCGCCCCGTACATCACCACCGAGGAGCTTGGCCGGCTCGCCGCCGATTACCGCGCGCTGCTGGACGGCGCGACCGCCGTGGTGCTGTGCGGCAGCCTGCCCGCCGGCTTGCCGGCCGAGACCTACGGCTCGCTCACCAGCTACGCCGCGGACGCCGGCGTGCCGGTCGTACTGGACGCGGGTGGCAGCGCGCTGGCGAACGGGGTAGTTCGCGGCCCGGCGCTGGTGATCCCCGAGCGGGCGAGCGAGGCAGCGGAGCTGGCGGCGCAGAGAGCCAGCTCGGTCGTGCTGGCGACCGACTGCGGCGTGCAGGTCAGCACCCCGGACGGACGCTGGGTCGCCGAGATCGGCACGGAGGCGGTCGCCGCGGCGCGCCGGTCGCAGCCCGCCCAGTCGGAGCTGGACGGGTTCCGTGACGGCCTGGTCGCGGGGTTCGTGCCCGGCATCGCGCTCAGCTGGTCCTGGCCGGACATGCTCAGGCACGCGCTGGCGCTGGCGGTGTCGGCGGCGCCGGAAGGCGAAGTGGATCTGGCGGCCTACGAGGCGGTGCTGCCGGCAGTGATGGTGAGCGGGCCAGGGTCGGATTGAGGCCGGGTGGCCGCCGCCAGAGTTCTAGGCGAAACCCGTACCAGCCACTATGCTTATCCGCTAACCAGGCGAAAGCAGCCGTGATCACGACGAATGGGAAGGTTGATGCGTGCGGTGCTGATAGCCATCCTGATCGGGGTCGTGCTCGCCGTCGGCGCTGGCCTCGGAGTCGGCGCTGTGCTGTCAGGCGTGGCCAATGGCAAGCCAGTCAACGCGCAGCTCTATAACTACGGTCAGCGCTGAGCTAGTCGGTGCGGAGGGCCCATGCGCAGGGGTACGGGGCTTGTGGCCAGTGCGCTCGGAGCGTTCCTGATTGCGCTGGCCCTGATGGCGCGCTTGTACGTCGCCGATCAGGCCATAAAGTTCCCGCTGAACGAGTACGCGATCACCACGCTGTCGGCGGGCAACGTGCGCTATTTCAACGCTAGCGAGCTTCAGGAGCTGACGGGCGTCACGATGACCGACACCAGCACGACCGAAGGCGACGTGGCGTCCGGGTCGTCAGGCACCGCGGTCTGGGACAACTTCTCGTATATCTATGACCGCACAGACAACCTGGCGTACAGCTCCTCGCTGCAGCGGCTCGCGTTCAACCGGCGGTCCGCGGAGCTCGTCAGCTGCTGCGGCGCCGCTATCAACGCCAAGCGGGTCCACTTCTCCGGGCTCGGCTATGTCTGGCCGTTGGGCGCGCACAAGACGACCTACCAGATCTTCGACACGACGCTGATGAAGCCGCATCCGATCTCGTACGCCGGCACCGCAACCGTGAACGGGCTCGCGACCTATCAGTACGTCGAGGCTGTCGCGCCCGCGCACATCGGCACGCAGCAGCTGCCAGGCTCGCTGGTCGGGATGCTGGATGAGGCGACCGTCAGCCTGGGTGAGTACTACACAGGAACGACCACGGAGTACGTGGACCCGATCACCGGCCTACCGGTTTCTGTCACGTCCTTCCGGCATCTCTACCTCGTCGACAGCTCAGGCAAGCAGGTACTCAACTTGCTGAAGGCGACGTTCGTGACGACGCCGGCCTCGGTATCGGCCGCCGTGCGGACGGCCAAGTCCGACGACGCCAAGATCAGCGTGGTGACTGTCCTCGGGCCGGCCACGGTCGGGCTGGCGGGCATCATCCTGCTGATCATCGGCGTGCTCATGACGCGGGCCCGGCCGGAGTCGGAACATGAACAAGCCGCGTCCGCGGGTTACCGGGGCGCGCCGGTCTAGCAGCCGTGCCCGGTCCTGTCGCGGCCGCCGGGCTGGCCCTAGACTAGAACCGGTTCTAGTCTAGGGCAGCACAGAAGAGGGCAGCACAGCCAGGAGGTGGCAGTGGGGGCAAAGGGGTTCTGGCGCCGGGCGGCGGAAGATCCGTCCTGGATTGCCGTCATCGATCCCGATGGCACCGAGCACCTGGCGGGCGCCCTGCTCGACCGCGTCAACCAGCTCACGCACGCACTCCGGGCCCGCGGCCTGCGGCCTGGCGACGGTATCGCCGCGCTGCTGCCGAACGGCGCCGCCGCTGTGGAGGTCTACCTGGCCGCGCTGCAGGCAGGCTGGTACCTGACGCCGATCAACTGGCACTTCACCGCGCCGGAGGCCGCCTACATCGCGGCCGACTGCGGCGCCAAGGCGTTCTTCGTGCACGAGCGCTACGCGGAGCTCGGCATCGACACCGCCGACGCGGCTCTGATCCCGGCGGCGGCCAGGTTCAGCTTCGGCGCGGTGCCCGGCTGCACCGACGTGGCCGAGCTACGCGCGGGCCAGCCGGCAACGCTGCCGGCGGACCGGACCGCCGGCACCACCATGCACTACACCTCGGGCACGACCGGTCGCCCCAAGGGCGTCAGGCGCGGGCTGATCGACCTCGACCCGGACGACGCGGCGGCGCTGCTCGGCGGCGGCCTGCTCGGCATCTTCGGGATCTCCGAGGGCCAGCCCAACGCGCACCTGGTGAGCTCGCCGAACTACCACACCGCCGTGACGACCTTCGCCGGCGCAACCTTGCATCTGGGTCACACGCTGGTGTGCATGGACGGCTTCGACGCCGAGACCGTGCTCGCTCTCACCCAGCGCTACCGGTGCACCGGCTCGCACATGGTGCCGACGCACTTCAAGCGGCTGCTGTCGCTGCCCGATGAGGTGCGGGCCCGCTACGACCTGTCATCCATGCGCTGGCTGATCCACGCCGCCGCGCCCTGCCCGGTCGGGATCAAGCAGGAAATGCTCGACTGGTGGGGCCCGTGCGTGTGGGAGTACTACGCGGCAACCGAGGGCGGCGGCACGGTCGCCTCCCCGCAGGACTGGCTCGCCCACCCCGGCACGGTCGGGATCCCGTGGCCGACCAGCGAGGTGCTGGTCGCCGACGAGAACGGCGACGCGCTGCCGGCCGGCGTTCCCGGCACGATCTACCTGAAGCTGGGGCTGGCGGACTTCGAGTACTTTGGCGACAAGGCCAAGACCGACGCGAGTCGGCTGCGCGGCTTCTTTACCGTCGGCGACGTCGGCTATCTGGACGACGAGGGTTACCTGTTCCTGTGCGACCGGAAGTCGGACATGATCATCTCAGGCGGGGCGAACATCTACCCGGCCGAGATCGAAGCCGAGATCATCATGAACCCCAAGGTCGCCGACGTCGCAGTGTTCGGCATCCCGGACGAGGAGTGGGGCGAGCAGATCAAGGCTGTCGTGCAGCCGGCCGCAGGCGTCGAGCCCGGCGAGGAACTGGCTGCCGACATCCTGGCTGGCCTGGCGGGCCGGCTGGCGAAAATGAAGTGGCCCCGGTCCATCGACTTCGTCGCTGAACTGCCCCGTGACCCCAGCGGAAAGCTGATCAAGCGGCGGCTGCGCGATCCGTACTGGGCGGGCCAGGCCACCAAGATTTAGCCGGTGTCTGCTCGGCGGCCTGCGAGCCTAAGCCGGTTGCCGCGTCCGGCTGGCCAGCTACCTGCTGGAGCGTGTCGATGAGGCGGGTGGTCGCCTTCGCGCCGGGAGACCGGCCGTAGGTCACGGCGAAGACGTATCGCCGGGCTCCGGCCAGCGGCGCGGTCACGACACCTGGGTGCCGGGCGGCACGCAGGCACAGGCCGGGCAGCGTCGTGACGCCCAGCCCGGCCGCAACCAGGGCCTGCACCGCCAGGTAGTCGTCGGTGGTGAACGCAATCCGCGGCGTGAACCCGGCGGACTCGCACTGCCGGACGAGGTAGGCGCGGCAGCGCTCGCAGCCTGCTATCCACCTGCAGGCGGCGTAGGCCGAGAGGTCGGCGACCGGCACCGGCTCGGCCGCGCCGCGCCCGCTGGCCGCCCGGGTCACCAGGTGCACCGGCTCGTCGAGCAGGAGCACGCCCCTGGTGCCCTCGTCGGCGGGCCGCGGTGGCGCTGCGTCGATGTCCTGCTGGTAGTGCTGGAATACGACGGCCACATCGACGTAACCGGCACGCAGCATCCGCAGCGCCTCTGGCGGCTCGGCTTCGGTCAGCATGAACTCCAGGCCCGGTGTCTCGGCCGCCAGCCTGGCCGCGGCCGCCGGGACCAGCGTGCCGAGCGCAGACGGGAACGCTGCGAGCCGTACCCGGCCCTGCCGCAGCCCGACGTGGGCGGCCAGTTCCGCTTCGGCCGAGTCCAGCCGGCCGATGATCTCCTCGGCCCGTTCGGCGAGCAGTCGCCCGGCCTCGGTGAGCCGGATCCCGCGTCCGACCCGCTCGAGCAACTGGGTGCCGGTCTCCGCCTCCAGCCGTGCGATGTGATGGCTGACCGAAGGCTGCGCATAGTTCAGTGCCTGGGCCGCGGCGGTGACCGAACCGTGCCTGGCCACCGCGACCAGCACCCGGAGCCTGGTCACATCCAGCATCGTTCAACTATAGATAATCTTGATCGATCGGCCACGGGCACCAGGAACCTCGCCGATCCCCAGCTCTCGGGCGACCTCATCGAAGGTGGCCTCGATGTCCGCGACGTTGTCGCCAAACCGCCACATTCCCCTAGTGCGCGGGCGCTTCACATCGAGCACCGCGTCGCGGGCATAGTGGGACCATGCGAGCCCGAAGGCTGGTCTGGCGCCCGGCCCCAGGATGGCCAGAAGCGCCGCCCGGCTGGCTGCCGCCGCCGGGCTGGACGCCGCCGCCCGACTGGCCGGCTGCCCCTGCGGGCTGGCAGTTCTGGGTGCAGGAGGAGCAGCCGCCCGCAGCCCCGATCCGGTATACCGAGCCCGGTCGCCGCGACCTGGTCATCGAGACCTGGGTCGTCATGCTCGCGATGCTGACTCCGTGGCTGATCAGCGCGATTGTGGTGCTGGGGAGTCACCTTGCGACCGGCGCGAGCCTGACCCAGCTGCCCACCTTTGACCGGCACCAGCCCGCCGTCAACATCATCCTCGGCCTGCTCAGCTACGTGCCGGCGGTGGCCGTGGTCCCGCTGGCGCTGGTCCTGCTCGCCCGGACCGGCCAGCGGCCAGCTGACCTCGGGCTCACCACGGCGGGCTGGCCCGATATCGGTGCCGGCGTCGGCCTGGCCGCTGGCGCCCTTGGCTGCGAGCTCGTGCTGGCCGTCCTGTTCTCGCCGATAGCGCACTCCAGGCTCGCCAACACCACCGGGCCGCTGCACGTCCCGGCTTATTACCTGCTCTTCGGCCTCAGCCAGTCGCTGCTGACCTCGGTCGCCGAGGAAACGGCGGTCAATGGCTACCTGCTCACCAGACTCGGCCAGCTCGGCTGGTCCCCGGCAGCCGCGTTCTGGCTGAGCCTGGCACTGCGCACCAGCTACCACGCCTACTACGGGATCGGCTTGGTGTTCACCTTGCCGTTCGGCTTCCTGGTGACCCGGTCGTTCCAGAAGCACCGGAAGCTGAGCAGGCCGATCCTGGCGCACTTCCTGTACGACTCGACCGTGTTCCTGATCTCGATCCTCGTGCGTTAGCGGTCCCGGAGCAGCGGCGCCGCGGGGTCAGGCCGTGCGTGGCCGGGATGGCCCGCCTGCCGGTCGCGCCGCCAGGCGATGCCGGACAGCGCCTCGAGGACGACCCGGTTGGCGAGGAACGCGGTCACCTCGGCGTGGTCGAACGGGGGCGCGACCTCCACCACGTCTATGCCGGCGAGCGGCACCTCCATCGCGATCCGGCGGACCGCGTCGAGCAACTGCCGCCCGGTGAGCCCGCCGGGCTCTGGTGTCCCGGTGCCGGGTGCCATCCCCGGATCGACCACGTCGATGTCTACCGAGAGGAATGCGCCGTCGCAGTCGTCGGTCGCGATCGAGAAGGCCTCGGTCAGGCAGTCATCCAGACCGCGCGAGACCACCTCGGCCATCTCGAAGCTCCGCATCCGCTGCAGCGCCATCCAGTCGAGGGTTTCCGGCTCGGGCCAGTAGCCGCGCAACCCGATCTGCAGGAACCTGTCGCCCCGGACGGCGCCCGACTCGATCAGACGGCGCATCGGCGTGCCGTGCCCGTGCAGGGCGCCGAACTGGATGTTCCCGGTGTCGGCGTGCGCGTCGAAGTGGAGTACGGAGAGCCGGCCCCAGCCTACGTGCCGGGCGACGCCGGTGGCATCCGGCAGCGCGATCGTGTGGTCACCGCCAAGGATGACCGGGATTGCGCCGCCCTGGCACGCCTGGTACACGGCCTCCTCGAGGCGGCGCAGCGAAGACTGGGTGTCGCCGGACGGCATCGGGACGTCGCCCGCGTCTGCGACCCTGAGCTCGACGAGCGGGTCGACGCCGAGCGCCAGATGCGGGCGGCTGCCGTCATGCGGCAGATAGTCGGTGAACCTGATTGCCTGCGGCCCGAACCGCGCGCCCGGCCGGTGCGACGTGCCGCCGTCGAACGGCGCGCCGATGATCATGATGTCGGTACCCGACCACGAGTCCGGGTTTTCCAGATCGGCGCGCGGGACGCCGAGGAATGTCGCGTCGGGGCCGTACATAGTGCCGAGTCGGGTCATCGGCCCACGGTATCGGGTCGGCGCCGGTCCGGGCCCGCGGTGGTTAACCGGCGGGACCAGCGCTGGTAGCTTCCCGGCCACGTCGGTATGGGACCCTAGCCCCCAGAGAGGAAGCAAGGCCAGTTGGGCGAGGCGGAAGTTTGACGCAGACGGTCGGGTCGGCTGACGGGGCGTACCTGGGGGATCTCGTCGGGGATCCGCGGCGGCGGATTGAGCTGCCGGGGGTCTTCAATTTCCGGGAGGTCGGCGGGTACCCGGTCGCGGGCGGGGGCTCGGTGCGCTGGCGGACGCTGTTCCGCTCGGACGGGCTGCACCAGCTGGATCCGGCCGGCGTGGCCGCGGTCACCGGGCTGGGACTGCGAACCGTCGTCGATCTGCGGACAGCCGGAAGTGGACCTCGCGCCGAGCCCGGTGTGCGGGCGAGTGACGCACATTTCGCTGCTGACCGGCGACCTGGCGGCGCTGCCTCTCGAGCTGGGTGGGCTCTACCGGTACTTCGTCGACGAGTGCGGGGACCGGATCGCCGCGGCGGCCGCGGAGCTGTGCGGTCAGTAGGGGACAGTGAGCATGCCTTCGCACACCGACACCAATCTAATGGTCGGAGAGCACCTCATTATTCTGGACCTTCGCGGCGCGACTACCTCATGACCTGCGACATACGGGCATGGATGCAGGACGACCGCATCATGGTCACGGTTGACGGTGCTCTCGCCCGCAAAGGGTGGCCGGTCGGCCCTGGCCGACTAACCCTCGCCAAGGCGGCCGGGCGTCCGCTCACCAAGTCGGACCTGGCCGAGCTGGCCGAGTGACAACCCTCTGCAGGCGTCAGCGATCACTGGAAGATCGTTGTGACGTATAGGGTTCCGCACACCTGGTAGGCAATGGCGACAAGCGGCGTGCTGCCCCCTCCGAAGGATGCGGAGGCGTAGCTGGCTTTTTCGCAGGATGATCCGCTCGTCGCCGTTTCGATGTTGAAGCCGGGTGCCGGGTCGTGGTGCTGCAAGAGGTATCGAGCCGGAACGGCTGTACCGAGCACGATGTTGCCATCGACCGCGGCGGTGTTCAGGAGCTGGTGCTGAGCGTTGTATAGCTGGATTACAGGGAACCCTTCCTCGTAGCATGGCGGGCCCTGGTTGACGTAGGCGAATGGCTGGATGAGACGGTTGCCTATCGTGAAGGCTGGCTGTGAAACGACCAGGCTGCCTTGGGCGGCGGAGCACGTCGCGGCGCTGGCTGGGGCGGTGGGTGCGGGCGTTGTACGCTGTACCGGCGTCGTAGGCTTGGCTGCCGTCCCGTGGGGGCTGCTGGTGCAGCCCCCACAGACCAAGGCCGCAAGCGCCACCACGGTAAGTGCCCGGGCCATCACTATCACTGGAATTTGTTCTCCCACTGGAATGGAAT
>JBOHCP010000026.1:0-16820 GCA_050698875.1 Streptosporangiaceae bacterium
ACGGCAGCTTCACCGGCCACCCCAGCCTCGCCCTCGACACCGCCTGCACCCTCTACCTCGCCGACACTGGCGAGCACCCGGAGTAGCAGCCCGAACCCCTCAAGGACTTATGCGGGCCTGCACTAGTATTCCCGCCAGCGCACCCCGTCCACGCCCGGCGCCGCGTCCTTCTTCAGGTCATCGAACGCCAGGCCCAGCCGGTTCAGGCTGACAGCGGGCCCCGCGCGGTCGCAGAACCAGGGCATGCACGGAACCTTCATGTGCGAGAACCGGGAGATCTGGTGTCCGCCCGCCGGCCTGATCAGCGGGCGGGACGCTCAGGGAACGCCGTGGCGGTAATCCTGAGATGAACGGGCACCAGAAGTCGGATCGCTTCGTAGTACCTGCGAACCCGCCGAACAAGGCTGCGGCTGCGGAGGCG
The DNA here is from genome assembly GCA_050698875.1 of Streptosporangiaceae bacterium. Taxonomy (GTDB): domain Bacteria; phylum Actinomycetota; class Actinomycetes; order Streptosporangiales; family Streptosporangiaceae; genus JAJYUU01. Next base: position 422 of record JBOHCP010000026.1, read on the forward strand.
GGGGAGGAAAGGGGCACTCCTGCCGGTTCCGCGGGTGGTCACTGGCCGGGAAGGGAGCGAGCCAAGGGGAACGCGGACGGCAAAACACGCCTCGGACACAGTGCCGGGTCAGGCGGCGAGCTGCTCGATATGGCCGCGCAGCTCGGCCAGCGCCTCATCAGTGAGCCGGAGGGCACCGCGGTGCAGGTCGACCTCGCGGCGGCGGCCTGCCTGCCTGGCCCGGTACGCCGCCGTGATTTCCATCGCGGTGGCCGCCAGCATCGATCCGAGGAACGCTGCGGTCTCCTCCGGGTTGGCGTCGTCGCCGGGCGGCTCGGTCTGCGCAGGCGCGTAAACCCGCTCGATTGAGCCGCGAAATCAGTTCTCCGGGGTGCCGACGCCGTCCGGAAGGTGGAAGGCAACACTGGCAGTACGCCGCCGAGTTCCGTAAGCACGGGACGGTGCTGAAGTAGAGGCTGCGTGCTTGTGAGCCGCCGCCGATATCGACTGGCGCGGCGATGACTCGCCCGGCGCCACGCAGATCTTTAGCTCGAGCGCGTCTGCGATCGCAGCAAGGGACGTTAGAGTCGGATTCTTGTGCTGCTGTGAGAACAGCCGACGGATCACCGCCGGCGGCATGTCCGCACGGCGTGCGAGCTCCGCTTTTGTCATCCCCAGTTCCTGCCTGCGCGCCTCCAGCGACCGGACGACGTCATCGAACATGGCGATGCGCCGCGAAGCGCTTTCATACGCGGCCGCATACGACGGGTCTGAGAGCTGTCGGTCAAGGTGTTTCTCGGCGGCCGTCCTGGGTCCCATGAGGCCAGTGTAACATTTAAGACACGCTGGCGCCACTCATAGTCCCCTATGGTCATCTGCTCATAGCGCTTCGAGCCGGTCGTAACACGGCTTCTGCAACCCTCGAGGATCCGGTTCGCGCAATGACCGACTTGGTGGGGCCGGTGGGATTCGAACCCACACTGCCAGGAACCTAAATCCTGTGCCTCCTGCCGTTGGGCTACGGCCCCGCGGGCCACGGCGTCACACGCCGAGCTCCTGCCTGAGCCGCGCGACGTGGCCGGTGGCCTTCACCCCGTACTGTGCCCGCTCGATCGTGCCGTCGGGACCGATCACGAACGTCGACCTGATGACTCCGACCGACTTCTTGCCGTACATCATCTTCTCGCCCCACGTGCCGTACTCCGTCAGCACAGCGTGCTGCGGGTCGCTCAGCAGCGGGAAGGTCAGCCCGTCCCGGTCGCGGAACTTCGCCAGCTTCGACGGCGCGTCGGGCGAGATCCCGAGCACCGCGAACCCGGCCGCGGCCAGGCTGGACAGGCTGTCCCGGAAGTCGCACGCCTGCTTGGTGCAGCCCGGCGTCATCGCGGCCGGGTAGAAGTACACGATGACCCGCCGTCCGCGCAACGACGACAGGCTTACCTCGTTGCCGTCGGCATCGGGCAAGGTGAAGTCGGGCGCCGCGTCGCCGGGCGCCAGCCGCGTGTCGTTCATGCCCGTTCCCTTTCTTCAGTCGTTCCGAATGCCGAGATTAGCGAAGGGAACGCCGGATAACCGGTGCTAGCACCCGCAGCGCGCGGCCGCGGTGACTGATCTTGTCCTTGTCCGCGGGAGCCATCTCGGCCGTCGTGATGTCGCAGCCGTCCGGCACGAAGATGGGGTCGTAGCCGAAGCCGTGCTGGCCGCGCGGCTCGCGGATCAGCCTTCCGGAGACCACACCCTCGGTCACGTGCTCACCGCCGCCGGGCAGGGCCAGGGCCGCAGCGCAGACGAAGCGCGCCCCGCGCCGCTCGTCCGGCACGTCGGCGAGCTGCGCGAGCACGAGCCGCAGGTTGGCCTCATCGTCGCCGTGCCGGCCTGACCAGCGCGCGGACAGCACGCCGGGCATCCCGCCGAGTGCGTCGACGCACAGCCCGGAGTCGTCGGCGACCGCGGGCAGCCCCGTGAACGCGGCGATGGCGCGGGCCTTCAGCAGCGCGTTCTCGGCGAACGTCGCGCCGGTCTCGGCCACCTCCGGCGCGCCGGGAAACTCGGCCCGGCTGGCCAGCGCCACGTCGGCGTGATCGTCGGCGAGGATCCTGGCCAGCTCGGCCAGCTTGCCGGGGTTCGCGGTGGCGAGCACGAGCCGGCCAGGCGGGCGGGCCGCCGCTCCCGTCATGCGCCCGGCGCCGGGGGCTCGAGCGCCGCCTGCTGGAGCTTGGTCAGCTCGGCGCAGCCGGCCACGGCCAGGTTCAGCAGCTCGTCGAGCAGGTCGCGGCCGAAGGACCCCCGCTCCGCCGTGCCCTGCACCTCGACGAAGCGGCCGTCACCGGTGCACACGACGTTCATGTCCGTCTCGGCCGCCACGTCTTCCTCGTAGCACAGGTCGAGCCGCGGCTCGCCGTCGAAGATGCCGACGCTTACCGCCGCGACTGAGCCCAGCAGCGGCTCGCCCCTGGTGCGCTTGCGGTTCTTGAGCCAGCCGATGGCGTCGGCCAGGGCCACGTAGCCGCCGGTAACGGCCGCCGTCCTGGTACCACCGTCCGCCTGCAGGACGTCGCAGTCGATGATGATCGTGTTCTCGCCGAGCGCCTTGAAGTCGACGCAGGCGCGCAGCGACCGGCCGACGAGCCGGGAGATCTCGTGGGTCCGGCCGCTGATTTTGCCCCTGACCGACTCGCGATCACTGCGCGTGTTCGTCGAGCGCGGCAGCATCGCGTACTCGGCCGTCACCCAGCCCTGGCCGCTGCCGCGGCGCCAGCGCGGCGTGTCTTCCTGCACGCTGGCCGCGCACAGCACCCTGGTCGCGCCGAACTCGACGAGCACAGATCCCTCGGCGTGCGCCAGCCAGTCCCGGCTGATCTTGACATCCCGCAGCTGGTCGGGCCGTCGCCCGTCGGGTCGCGCCATGGCCGCCAGCCTATTGGTTGCCGGGCGGTCGGGTGCTACCAGGCGGCCTGCTCGGGCGCGCCCGCCTCGATCCACCGGTAGACCCGGCCGATCCCGTCCGCAAGCGAGACGGTGGGGACCCAGCCGAGGTCACGGCGCGCCCGCTCGGACGCCAGCGCGCCGCGGCGCAGCTCGCCTGGCCTGGCCGGGGCGAACACCGGGTCGACGGGCCGGCCGGCGACCGCACCGATTATCCCTGCCAGTTCGAGGACGCTGACCTCGATGCCGGTACCGATGTTCCAGGTGCCGGGACGGCCCCGGTCCGCGGCCGCGAGGTAGGCGTTGACGGCGTCGCCGACGTAGACGAAATCCCTGGTCTGCATGCCGTCGCCGTAGATGACAGGGCGCTGCGCGGTCAGCGCCCTGGCGCAGAAGATCGCCACCACCCCGACCTGGCCGACGGGGTCCTGACGCGGGCCGTAGACGTTGGCGAATCGCAGCACGGCGTGACGCGTGCCGTGCAGCCGGTTGTAGAGCTCCACGTACTGCTCCGCGCAGTTCTTGGCCACGCCATACGGCGACTCCGGCAGCGGCAGCACATCCTCCAGGGAGGGGATCGGCGCGTCCCGGCCGTAGATGACGGCGCCGGTCGAGCCGAACAGCACCCGCGCGCCGACAGCCCGGGCGGCCTCAAGCACGTTCACCGTGCCGATGACGTTGATCTGCGCGTCGTCGGCAGGATTGGCGACCGATGCCCGGACGTCGATCCTCGCGGCGAGGTGACAGATGATCTCGGGCCGGACCTCTGCGGTCACCGCGGCCAGCGCGGCGGCCTCGGTGACGGTGAGCTTGTGCACCGCGGCCTCTGCGGATACCCGGTCCGGCCGGCCCGCCGACATGTCGTCGACGACGGCGACGTCGTCCCCGCGGGCCACCAGGGCATCGACCAGATGAGATCCGATGAACCCGGCGCCGCCGGTGACGAGCACGCGCATGGGAGTGGAGTCTATGCGTCGTTCGACCGGCTACCGTCATGGCCGACGCCCGCTGCACCCAGCAGCCGCTGCCCGGAACTCGCCAGCCGGATCGGGCCGCCGTAGGCGGCCGCGGCCTGCTCGAGGCTGGCTGCCGGGTCATTCCACGCCACGAGGTGGGTGAGCACCAGCTCACCCGCGTCCGCCGCCGCGGCGTGCTCGGCGGCCTCACGGGCCGTCAGATGCAGGTCGGGCGGCAGGTCCGGCCCGTCCGTGAAGGACGCCTCGGCCAGCAGCACGTCGGCGCCGCGCGCCAAGGTGACAAGTTCGTCGCACGGGGCGGTATCGGCCGAGTAGGCCAGCACCTGGCCGCCGTGCTCGATCCGGAACCCGAACGTCTCCACCGGATGCCGCATCCGCCCAGTCGTGACCGTCAGCGGGCCGATCTCGACGGTGCCTGGCGTCAGCGTCGTGACGTCGAATGCGTGCTCAATGTCCATATTGTGCGAGCCCAGGGCCGCCGAGAGCCGGTCTGCGGTGCCGGCCGGCCCGTACACAGGGATGCGCGGCCGCTGGCCGCCCGGATGGTAATTCTGGAACACCGAGTAACTGAGCATGTCGATGCAGTGATCGGCGTGCAGGTGGCTGATGCAGACCGCGTCGACATCCGTCAGCCCGGTGTACTGCTGCAGGGCACCGAGTGCCCCGTTCCCGAGGTCTAGCACCACGCGGAACCCGTCGGCCTCGACGAGATAACAGGAGGCAGGGCTGTCCGGGGAGGGGAAACTGCCCGCCCAGCCCACGATCGTCAGCTGCACGCCACGCCCGCAACTGCCAGGACGGACCAGCGGGTCGACATCGTCACACCGACCGAGGATAGCCGAGCCGGTCCCGGCAGAGCGTCCACCGAGCGGGAGCGCTCGGTTCGGCTGCCGCTGGCCGAGCCGTCGGTGCATGTCAAGGCGGGCTGGATCAGCGGGCTCGGGCTCGCCAGCCTGGGCATGTGGATGGCGTCGCTGACCCCGATCCAGGTGATCCTCCCGATCCAGTTCCAGAACATCGATGCCCGGCACAAGATCCAGGACGCCTCGCTGCTGAGCCTCGGCGGCTACCCGACGCTGTTCGCCGCGACCGCCGTGGTCGCCATCCTCGGCTCGGCCTGGTCTGGCGGATCAAGAGCGTCCCGTAACCACGGCGTCCGTCGGCACGACCGCAGCCTACGGACTCTGACCTCCGGTGGCTCCGCATAACCGGCAGAACGGACGGCAGGACGACCACAGGAGATGAAAAGTCGCCAGTGATCCCGGCTACCTACGCGAGCCGGGCGGCCGCGCTGGGCGAGATGACCCGCAGCCGGCCCCGGCCGACCCTGGCGAGCTGCCTGCTCTGCGCGACCAGTCGCCCGGCGGCGTCCCAGACCTCCGCTTCCTCGTCGAACCAGCCGCCGCTGACGTGCCGGCAGCGCGTCGCGACCCGCAGCGGTCCTGGCTGCGGCACGGCTCGCATGTGCCAGGTCAGCTCCACCGTCGGCGCCCAGCCGGTCGCGCCGAGGCCGAACACCACCGGCGGCAGCGCGTCGACGGCGAGCGCGAGCAGCAGCGCGTCCGGATCGCGGGGCTCACGCAGGGTGACGTAGCCGCGCATCTCCGGGACTCCCGACGGCTGGCCGCCGCGCCACCCGGTGACAACCGGATCCAGCAGCACTGTTACGTGGGCCGCGAAGCCCGCGACGCCGTTCGCGCCCTCGGTGCCTTGCCACCGGCCGAGGTCAACGCAGTCGGCCATGGCCGGGAAGGCCGGCGGTTCCCCGGTCCAGTCCAGCGCCTCGCCGGTCCAGTCCGCCTCGTCGGCCGCGCCGGTACGGGCGGGGACCGGCCCGCCCGGCACCGTTCCCGTCGTGACGGTCATGTCCACCACGGACACGCCGTCCTGAACCAGCGCAGCCCGCGCGGTGGACGCGGTCCTGCCCTGCTTCAGCCAGCTGACCTGCACCTCCGCGGGACCAAGCCGCGGCACCCTGAGGAAGTTCGCGCTGGTCGCGACCGGATGCGGGTTGGGTGCCGCGTCGAGCACCGCGCGCAGCACCGTGGCCATCAGCACGCCGCCGTTGACGGCGGGCGGGCCGGTGCTGCTCGCGGCGACCACCATGGCGAACCGCGGGTCCGCCTGCGCGGCGTACCGGCCCTCAGCCCGCCTGGCAACCGCCGTCGCGTCATCAAATATGCTCATCCGGCCCCGTTCATCCCTCCAGCGCGGCATTGAGGCGGCGATCCCGGCATCCGGCCTGCCGCCGGCTCAGGCCCAGAGCTGGCCTTCCAGCCTGGCCTCGGCCTCCTCGAGGGTGCCGCCGTAGGCGCCGGTGGACAGGTACTTCCAGCCGCCGTCGGCGATGATGACGGCGATGTCCGCGCGCTCGCCTGCCGCCTGCGCCTTCGCGGCGATGCCGGCCGCCGCGTGCAGCACGCACCCGGACGAGATGCCGGCGAACATGCCCTCGGCTGCCAGCAGTTCCCTGGTCCTGCGCAGCGCGTCGGCTGAGGCCACCGAGAACCGGGAGGTCAGCACCGACTCGTCGTAGAGCTCGGGGACGAACCCCTCGGACAGGTTCCGCAGCCCGTACACCAGCTCGCCATAGCGTGGCTCGGCCGCGACGATCTGCACGCCGGGCACCTGCTCGCGGAGGAAGCGACCGGTGCCCATGAGCGTGCCCGAGGTGCCGAGGCCCGCGACGAAGTGGGTGATCGTCGGCAGGTCGGCCAGCAACTCGGGTCCGGTCGTCTCGTAGTGGGCGCGGGCGTTGGCCTCGTTCCCGTACTGATAGAGCATCACCCAGTCCGGGTGCTCGCCGGCCAGGCCCTTGGCCACCCGGACGGCCTCGTTCGAGCCGCCCGCGGCCGGGGAGGACACGATCGTCGCGCCGAAGGCTTCGAGCAGCGTCCGCCGCTCGGCCGACGTGTTCTCGGGCAGCACGCAGATCAGCCTGTACCCGCGCAGCTTGGCGACCATGGCCAGGCTGATGCCGGTGTTGCCGGACGTTGGCTCCAGGATCGTGGCGCCGGGGCGCAGCAGGCCATCCTTCTCCGCCGCGGCGACCATGTACGCCGCGATCCTGTCCTTGACCGAGCCGGTCGGGTTGCGGTCCTCCAGCTTGGCCCACAGCCGGATCTGCGGGCCGGGCGACAGCCTCGGCAGCCCGACGAGTGGCGTCCCTCCGACGGAGTCAAGCAGGTTGTCGTAGCGCATGAGGCTGATCGGGTTCGCAGCTAGCGAGCGCCGCCGGCCACCGCCGGCAGCACCGTGACCGTATCGCCGTCGCTGACCGGGGCGCCCAGCCCGCCGATGAACCGGACGTCTTCGTCGTTCAGGTACACGTTGATGAAGCGGCGCAGGCCGGCGTCGTCGACCAGCCGCTCGCGCAGGCCGTCGTAGCGACCGTCAAGGTCAGCGATCAGCTCGCTGAGCGTCGAACCCGACCCATCGACCGACTTCGCGCCGCCGGTATAGCTGCGCAGGATCGTCGGGATCCTGACCTCGATTGCCATGACTATCTGCTCCAGTCGGTGCGGTCAAAAGCGGGCGCCCGTACCTCCAACCGGCCGCCGGCCGCGATCATTCCGGCGCGACGAGCACGTCCTCCTCGGTCACCGCCCCGTCGACGATCCGGAACGACCGGAACTCGGGCCGGTCGGTCTCCCTGGTCGACACCAGCACGTAGTGGGCGCCGGGCTCGCTGGCGTAGGAGACGTCGGTCCGCGACGGGTAGGCCTCGGTGGCGGTGTGCGAGTGATAAATGACGACCGGTTCCTCGTCGCGATCGTCCATGTCTCGCCAGACCCGCAGCTGCTCCAGCGAGTCGAACCGGTAGAAGGTGGGCGAGCGCTCGGCGTTGAGCATCGGGATGAACCGCTCGGGCCGGTCGCCGCCAGCTGGCCCCGCGATCACCCCGCAGGCCTCGTCGGGATGATCAGCCAGCGCGTGCGCGATGATTCTCGATTGCAGCTCCGCGCTGATCGTGAGCATGCCTGGAGCGTAGCCACCGGGCCCACCGGCCGGCTACGTCAGGGCGTCGAGCAGGCTGTCCTGCAGGTAGGCGAGCCACTGATAGACCCAGACGTAGGCGGACCGCGGGTCGTCGACAGCGAAATGCTCGGTCAGGTCGTCGTCCTCGTCGGTGATGCCGAGCCGGACACTGAGGGCAAGCCGGACATCATTGAGCGCACGCAGCCACTGCTGGCATTCTGGCTCGGTCAGCCGGACCTCGCCGCCCGCAGCCGGCAGGGACGCGAGGACTATCTGAGCCGAGGCCACCTTGCCCGAGCGCAGCGTCTCCTCGGTGTACCGGCGGAATTCCGCGGCGGCCTCCGCGTCGCCGGAGTACGCGTCCGGCAGCAGCCTGGCCAGCACCGGATCGTCGGGCGCCTGCGCGTGGCTGGACAGCCCCAGCTCGGCCTCGAGGTTGCCGGCTTCCCCGCCGGCCTCCCCGCCGGCCTCCGCGTCTGCGCTGACGAGCTCGGCAACCTGTCCGACGAGGCTGCGGATGACGCCTGCCTGGGGCTGCTCGAAGTAGGCGACCGCACCGCCGGGCGCGGACCGGAACGACGTGGCCAGGCCCGATTCGCCGCGCTCGTCGTCGCGGCCGCCGTCGCCGGGCAGCGGGTCCCAGGTCACGAGTCGTGGCTCACAGTCGCCCAGAGTCCGTAGCCGTGCAGGGTCTCGGCGTCCCGCTCCATCGCCTCGCGGGCGCCGGAGGACACGACGGCCTTGCCCTTGTGGTGCACGTCGAGCATCAGCTTCTCCGCCTTGGGCTTCGGGTAGCCGAAGACCCGCTGGAACACGTACGTCACGTAGTTCATCAAATTGACCGGGTCATTCCAGACGACAGTGACCCACGGTGCGTCCAGGGCTGCCTTCTGGCCCGTCACGGGCTGCTCAACCTCAACTGGCGCAGCGCCCACCTGTCGTCACCTCCCCGTTGCTCAGTGTCCCACTCCCCCGACGTTAGTGTTCCACTCAAACCCAGCGCGAACGCACGGACATTTATCGCTAATAACTCTGACGCCGCGTAACGGGCGCATGCCCCTCAACCGGCCACGCGCACCACGGCACCGTCGCCGCGCCAGTCATTTCGTAGGCTGCCGGGCATGAGCACCGACCAGGCGGGCCGAAAGTGTGCGCCGGGCACGGCGATGCTGACCGATCACTACGAGCTGACCATGGTGCGAGCCGCGCTGCGCAGTGGCGTGGCATTCCGCCGCGCCGTGTTCGAGGTGTTCGCCAGGCAGCTGCCGAGCGGCCGCAGGTACGGCGTCGTCGCCGGCACCGGCCGGCTGCTGACCGCGCTCGAGCGATTCCGTTTCGGCGCCGCCGACCTGGAGTTCCTGGAGCGAGCCGGGATCGCCGACGACCCGACGCTTGAGTTCCTGCAGGCTTACCGGTTCGGCGGCAGCATCTGGGGCTATGCCGAAGGCGACTGCTACTTTCCCGGCTCGCCGATCCTGGTGGTCGAGGGCACGTTCGCCGAGGCGGTCATGCTGGAAACGCTGGCGCTGTCGGTCCTGAACCACGACTGCGCGATCGCCTCGGCCGCATCCCGGATGGTGGCCGCGGCTGGCGCCCGGCCGCTCATCGAGATGGGTTCCCGCCGCACGCACGAGCGCGCAGCGGTCGCCGCGGCCCGCGCAGCCTACATCGCCGGCTTCACCACGACGTCGAACCTGCGGGCCGGCCAGGAGTACGGCATCCCGACCAGCGGTACGAGCGCGCACGCGTTCACTCTCGTGCATGACGACGAGCAGCACGCGTTCGCCGCTCAGCTCGGCGCGCTCGGCCCCGACACCACGCTGCTCGTGGACACCTACGACGTTCCGGCCGCAATCCGGTCTGCCGTCGAGCTCGCCGGCGCCGGGCTCGGCGCGGTCCGGATCGACAGCGGCGACCTGGCAGCGGTCGCCAGCGAGGTCCGCGGGCAGCTCGCTCTGCTCGGGGCAGCGAAGACCAGGATCATCCTGACCGGGGACCTGGACGAATTCTCGATCGCAGCGCTCGCCGCAGCGCCGGTGGACGGGTACGGCGTGGGGACCTCGCTGGTCACCGGATCCGGCGCGCCGACGGCTGCGCTGGTCTACAAGCTCGTGGCGCGCAGCAGAGCTGGCGGTACAGAAGGGGCCGGCGGCGCCGGCGGCGCCGATCCGCTGCTGCCAGTCGCGAAGCGGTCGGTCGGCAAGCCGTCTCGAGGCGGGCGGAAGTGGGCGGTGCGCGAACTCGACGCGACCGGCACGGCGGTCACCGAGCTGATCAGGGTCACCGACACCGAGCCAGCGAGCGGCCCGCGCGGCCGGGCACTGCTGCGGCCGCTGGTACGCGACGGCGAGATCGTCGGCCGGGAGCCGCTGGCCGACGCGCGGGCCCGGCATGAGGTCGCCGTGGCCGAGCTGCCCGCACACGCCAGGCAGCTGTCGCGCGGCTACCCGGCTATCCCCACGGTGTTCGAGCCGGACATCGACTGACCCGGCCGCGCGCCGCGCGCCAGGAAACCGGGCCCTGGACGTAGGTTAGCGCCGCGCTACGCTCGGGCTGTGCGCGCGCTGGTGATCGTCGATGTGCAGAACGACTTCTGCGAGGGCGGCTCGCTGGCCGTGGCCGGCGGTGCGGCGGTAGTCGCGGCCATCTCGGCCTACCTGGCGGGGCCGAATGGCGGCGATTACGACCACGTGGTGGCGAGCCAGGACTTTCACCTTGAGCCGGGCGACCACTTTTCCGCGGAGCCCGACTACGACAGCAGCTGGCCGGCCCACTGCGTCGCCGACACTACCGGCGCGCAGTTTCACGCGGCCCTGGATACCAGCCTGATCGAGGCGATCTTCCGCAAGGGCCGTTACGCGGCCGCCTACAGCGCGTTCGAGGGCACCGACGCCGAAGGCGAGGCGCTCGGCGCCTGGCTGACAGCGCGCGGTGTGACCGACGTGGACGTCGTCGGGATCGCCACGGATTACTGCGTCGCTGCGACGGCAGCAGACGCTGCCAGCGCGGGGTTCACCACGACGGTGCTGCTGAGCCTGACCGCGGGAGTCGATCCGAGCACCACGTCGGCCGCCATCGAGAAGGTGCGCGCCGCGGGCGTGACCATCGTCGGCTTGCCCCGGCTGCCTGCGGCCTGACTGCGGCTAGTCCTTGTCCGCGGGCAGTCCCTCGTAGATCCGCTGGCAGTCCGGGCAGATCGGGAACTTCTTGGGATCCCGGTTCGGCACCCAGACCTTGCCGCACAGTGCCATCACCGGTGTCCCGTTCACGGCACTGTCGACAATCTTGTCCTTCTCGACATAGTGCGCGAACCGCTCGTGGTCGCCGTCATCGACCGACCAGTCAGGCCTGACGTCTGGGTCCTGGCGGACGTCGCTGCCAGGGACGACTTCGGTGCTCACGGTCTCGAGTTTACCTCGCCGTCTCGTGCGACGGGCCGGCCTGGGCGGGGCGGCCTGGGCGGGGCGGCCTGGGCGGGGCGGCGGAGACCGGCTAGTTCCAGATCGGGTCGTCGGGGAACGTGGCCACCAGGGCAAGCTCGCCGCCCTGACGGCGCAGCACCTTCTGCCACAGCCGCTCTGGCTCGGCGCCGAATGCATCCGCCGGCTCGCCGGGCAGTACGTACCAGGCCCCCTCGTCGATCTCGTCGCGGAGCTGGCCAGCGCCCCAGCCGGCGTACCCGGCGAAGACGCGCATCGACGTGATGCCGCCGACCAGCAACTCGGGCGGCGCGCCCAGGTCAACGAGGCCGATCCGCGCCATCATCGGGCTGCCGTCGAGAGACTGCCACCCGACGGGTTCGTCGGTCCCGCGCGCCAGCGCCAGCGCCAGTGCGCTGTTCGGTGAGATGGGACCGCCGCGGAACACGACCTGCGGCCCGGAGGCAAGGTCAGTCCAGGATTCGAGCACCTGGTCAAGCGGGATCCCGGTTGGCCGGTTCAGCACGACGCCAAGCGTGCCCTCGTCCTTGTCGTCCTCGACGATCAGCACGACCGTCCGGCGGAAGTTAGGATCGCCCAGATGAGGGGTGGCCGCGAGCAGCCGGCCGCTGAGGGATTGCGCCTCCATGCCCCCATGATGCGCCCGCCGGGTGACTATCAGCACAGCGCCACCTGACAACACCGCCGGCATCCGCCGCCCGCTGTCGCCGCGAGGCAGCACGCAGCGCGGCAGCGTCGTACGCTTCAGATGTGCCCTCCGGTATCAGTGCTGCGGGCACGGCGAGTCTCGCCCAGTCGCAGCCGCAGTCGGGGCCTGCCGCGCCCGCCATCGATGCAGCGCGGCTGCGCGTCGCCGTGCTGCGGCTGTCGCGTCGGCTGCGCAAGCACGACCTGGCGGGGCTGACCCCGAGCCAGCTGTCCACGCTGTCCTATGTCGGCCTGAGCGGCCCGGTGCGACTCGGCGACCTGGCCGCCGCCGAGCGCATCGCGCCGTCCACGCTGACCAGGGTCGTGAACGTGCTCGAGGATCGCGGTTACCTGCGCCGCCACCCGGCTCCCGACGACGCGCGCGCGTTCCTGGTCACCGTCACCGACAGCGGCCTGGACGTGCTCAAGCGCATCCGCGCCGAGGGGACCAGGATGCTGGCCGACATCCTGCGGGCGCTCCCGGCGGAGCAGCTCACCGCCCTTGAGGCGGCGATGCCGGCGCTCGAGGGACTGGCGGGCTCGGGCTGACGCCGGCATCGCAGCCGGCCGCGTCCTGGCCGGTCAGAACAACAGGCTGGACAGCCTCGCCCGGGCCCTTGTCACCCGCGGGTCTTTCTGGGGCAGGATCTCGAACAGGCTGAGCAGGTGCTTGCGTGCCAGCTCACGGTCATCGCCTGAGGTCCGGGACACGGTCGCGAGCAGCCGGTCGAGTGCGGTCTCGATCTGGCCGGTGGCCAGCTCGAGATCGGCGAGCCGGGACTGCGCCAGCGCGTCGCCGGGCCTGCTGGCCCCGTCCCGCCGCACCGCCGCCTGGTCATAGCCCTCGACCCGGCGGATCAGGCTCACCCGGCCGAGCCCCATCATCGCGATCGGATCGGCTGGGCTGGCCGCGAGGATTTTCTCGAACGCGGCCGCGGCGGCGTCCAGGTCGCCCCGCTCCATCGCCTGCTGCGCCTCGGCGAACACCGCGTTCGGGCCCGCGTCGGCGAGCGCGTCCTGGCCCGGCATCCGCGCGGACTCCGCACCCGCGTCCTCGCCGGCCTGGCCGTTGCCCGCGGCCGTCTCGGCCCCGTCCAGGCCGAGCTGGTCAGCTACGTGCATGACCTGACCTAGCCACTGCCGTACCTGCTGCTCGGGCACGGCGCCGAGGAAGCCGTCCACGACCTGGCCGGCGACCACCGCGACCACCATCGGGATGCTCTGGACCTGCAGCGCCGCGCTCAGCTGCGGGTTGGCGTCGATGTCGACCCTGGCGAGCACGAACGCGCCGTCAGCCTCGGTGGCCAGCCGCTCCAGGATGGGCCCGAGTTGCTTGCACGGGCCGCACCACTCCGCCCACAGGTCGAGGATGACCGGGACGCTCCGGGACCGGGCGACAACGTCGGTGTTGAAGGACTCGTCGGTGACGTCGATGATGAGCTCGGACTGCGCGCCCGGCTGGCCGTCCGCGGCCGAGCCCTGCTCCGCTGCGCGCTGCCTGCGCTGCGCCGCAGCCTGCCGCGCGCCCAGGTCCACGGCCCCATGGAGGGAAAAGTTCCGCGGCTGATTCATGTCTCCATCCTGCCCCATGACCGCCACACCTGCGCCGTTAGCCCGGCCGGCGGGCAACCGCCGGAAGTCAGCCGGCCGGACGGCCCGGCGCCGCGAGCGGGCTCAGAAGGCCGGGGCCTCGACGTAGCTGCCCCACTCGGCGCGCAGCGCGCCGCAGATCTCGCCGAGCGTCGCCTCCGCGCTCGCCGCGGTGATCATCGGCGGGATCATGTTGGCCTCCGACCGCGCGGCCGCGACCAGGTCAGCAAGCGCGGCCGACACCGCGTCCTCATCGCGGCGGCCCTTGCGCTCGTGCAGCGCGCGGACCTGCTCCACCTCGACCTCGTGGCTGACCCGAAGGATCTCCACCGGCCGCTCGACGGTGTCGGTGTGGCAGTTGAGGCCGACGATCCGCTTGTCACCCTTCTCGAGTTGCTGCTGGTAGGCGAACGACGCCTCGGCGATCTCCGCGGTGAACCAGCCGTGGTCAATACCGCGCAGAATGCCGCCCGTCATCGAACCGTCCGGGCTGAACTCACGGATGCGGGCGAAGATCTCCTCCGCCTCGGCCTCCAGCCGGTCGGTGAGCGCCTCCAGGTACCAGGACCCGCCCAGCGGGTCGGCGACGTTGACGACGCCGGTCTCCTCCATGATCACCTGCTGGGTGCGCAGCGCGATCTCCGCCGCGTGCTCGCTGGGCAGCGCGAGCACCTCATCCAGCGCGTTGGTGTGCAGCGAGTTGGTGCCGCCGAGCACAGCGGCCAGTGCCTCGATCGCCGTCCGGACGACGTTCAGTTCCGGCTGCTGCGCGGTCAGCGACACGCCCGCGGTCTGGGTGTGGAATCGCAGCCACTGCGCCCGCCCGGACTGTGCGCCGTAGACGTCACGCAGCCACCTGGCCCAGATACGCCGCGCCGCCCGGAACTTGGCGATCTCCTCGAAGAAGTCGATGTGCGCGTCAAAGAAGAACGACAGGCCCGGCGCGAACACCTCGAGGTCCAGCCCCCTGGACAGGCCGAGCTCAACGTAGCCGAACCCGTCGGCCAGCGTGAACGCCAGTTCCTGCGCCGCAGTCGCGCCGGCCTCCCTGATGTGATAGCCAGACACCGACAGCGGCTTGTACGCGGGGACGTGCCGCGCACAGTACTCCATCAGGTCACCGATCAGCCGCAGGTGCGGCTGCGGCGGGAACAGCCACTCCTTCTGCGCGATGTACTCCTTGAAGATGTCGGTCTGCAGCGTGCCGTCGAGGGCGCCGAGGTCCGCCCCCTGCCGCTGCGCAGCGGCCAGGTACATGCAGAACACCGGCACCGCCGGCCCGCTGATCGTCATCGACGTGGTGACGTCGGCCAGCGTGATCCCGGCGAACAGGGTGTCCATGTCCGCGGCCGAGTCGATGGCCACGCCGCAGTGCCCGACCTCGCCGGCCGACCTCGGGTCGTCGGAGTCGCGGCCCATCAGCGTGGGCATGTCGAAGGCCACCGACAGCCCGCCGCCGCCGGCCTGCAGCAGCATCTTGTACCGCTCGTTGGTCGCCGCGGCGTTGCCGAACCCGGAGAACTGCCTGATCGTCCACGTGCGGCCGCGGTACCCGGCCGGGTACAGCCCGCGGGTGAACGGGTACTCCCCCGGCCAGCCGATCCGCTCCATGCCGGGCACGACGGCACCGGGGCGCGGACCGTAGACGGGGTCCACCTCCAGCCCCGACAGCGTGCTGAAATCGGCGTCCCGCTTCCGCGCCGCGGCGTACCGCTGCTGCCAGCGAGCCCGCCCGTCGGCTCGGTCCGCACCTGCGTCCATGGCCTGCCTCCGAAGTGGCTCGCAGCGCCACTTAGTTGGACGTCCTACTATCTACCGGCAGTCTACCCGGCGAAGGCCAGGGTCAAATCCGCCAAGGCGCGCAACCATCCGGGCCGTGTGTCGTCTTAGGTACCGTCCGGCATGCCGAGAACGAGCCGGGAACGCCTGCCGCCCGCGCGGCGCAGCCGATCGGTGACGGAGCCATGTACGAGGCAGTGAGTGCGGCGGGATGCGCGGTCCTCGCGCCTGCCGCCGTGCTTCGCCCACCTGACGCAGCCGTAGAGGATTCGGGCATTGGTCAGCTAACGTGGCTGACGGGCCCACCGCGCACGGTCACTCCGGCGGGAACCGGCAGCCGACGGAGCCCTGCCAACCAGAGGAGCACGGTGGCGAGGCTCCGCACGTCGGATCAGCAGGCGGTCGAGGACCTGTTTCATGCTTGCTATCCGCGGCTGGCCGGCTGGGTACGGCGGCTCGTCGATGACGACGAGACGGCGCACGAGATCGCGTCCGAGGCGTTCGCGCGGCTGCTCTCCCGCTGGACTGGCCTGGACAACCCGCAGAGCTACCTGTACATGATCGCGACCAACCTCGTCCGTGATCACTGGCGGAAGGCAGGGCGAGAGCGGCACGCGATCCGGGTGCTGACCGCCGCCGGTCCCGCCGAACCCGCCTATCACCCGGCCCAGGACGTCGACGTGCGAGCGCTCATTCAGGCCCTGCCCGAGCGGCTGCGCAGCCCGTTCCTGCTGCACTACTACGGCGGGTTCGGGCTGAAGGACGTCGCCGCGATGCTCGGCCGCCCGGAGGGAACGATCAAGGCCGACCTGTTCAACGCCAGGGCCAGGCTCAAGGCGGCGCTGGGAGAGGCACGTGACTGACCCGCGCGACCAGATCGACGACTGGCTGGCGACGGACGTGACGCCGCTCGGCCCCCCGCCGGGATCCCTGGACCGGGTCAGGCGGCGCGTCCGGCAGCGCAGGACGCGGCAGGTCGTCGTCGCGTCGGCGGGCTGCGCGGTGCTGCTCGCCGCGGGCGTGGCGGCGCCGGAGGTCGCCGCC
>JBOHCP010000027.1:0-16744 GCA_050698875.1 Streptosporangiaceae bacterium
CATCCGGCGTGCCGTGGCGATTTCTTGACTTCTGCTCTCCCTTCCGTGAACAACCGTGTGACCTGCAGATTCGTGATGCGACGCGCGCATTCGTCACGGTAGGTGACCTCGCGCAGGGCCTTGCGATTCAGCTTGTGATATCTTTCACGAGCACCCAGCAACAGGCTGGGAGAGGGTCCGTGATACGTTGCGCTCACGCGGCCAGAAGGCCCGACGGCGTGGCTTGACCGGACCTTAGGACAACAACGACGTCGTTTCCGCTGGACTGATCCAGCGACCCGAAGATCACCCGGAGTAGCCCAGACAATGCTGGCGAACATCGCCCCGATGGCGCGGCGATCCGCACTCGTGACGGCCGCCGCAGCCGCGGTCATGCTCGCGATCAGCGTCGTGGCCGGCCTTAAGGGCGTGCTCGGCGCGGCGATCGGCGTTGCGGTCGTGGCAGCGTTCTTCGGTCTGACCGCGCTGGCATTTGCCCTCGGGGCGAAGGTCAGCCCGCATGCGATGATGGGTGCCGGCGCGGCCATGTACTTCGTCAAGATCCTGGCCCTGCTGGTGCTGATCAGCAGCTTCCACGACACCACCGCCTTCAGCGGGCTGCTGTTCGGCGTGACGGTCATCGTTCTCGTCCTCGTGTACCAGGCCGCGCTGGTGGTCTCGTGGAACCGGACCAAGATGCTCTATGTCGAGCCGGACGGAGAACGATGACCCGTGGCTGCGACATGGACCCCGGACGGCAGATCGCGGCCCGCGGCCCGTGCTGCCTGCGGCGGCTCAGCCTGGGACAGCCGGCATGACCGGGCGCGGCGGGCCGGCGCCGGAGCAGCCCACGCCGAACGCGGGCGACGGCTGGCGGGTCTTCAGCTCCATGATCGCGGGCATGGTCTTCTACGGCGGGATCGGCTGGCTCATCGGGCACTGGACCGGGATCTCGATCCTGTTCCCGCTCGGCATGATCCTCGGCATCGTGCTATCCATCGTTATGATCATCTTCCGGTACACCAGAGCCTGACCTGCCCGGATTCGGCCACGTTTTTCGTTCCGGTGACCCCGGCTGCGACCTGGCCGGCCGTCTACGCCATGATGACTGACCTTGACCTGCGGCGTCCTGCGCAGCGGCGCGCGATGAATTCGTGCGACGGCCCGGAGGGGTAACCCGGTGAATCACGTAGTTGCGGCCTTGGCCGCGAGCGGCTGCCACATCGAGTCCGGCTGCGGCTACCCGTCGCCGTCGATTCAGGCCTTCTACTTCCGGCCGTTGTTCACCATCGGCGACTTCCAATTCGACAAGCCGATGCTGCTGGTGCTGATCAGCACCATCATCGTGCTGGCATTCTTCTGGGCGGCGTTCCGCAAGCCGCAGCTGGTGCCGCACGGCGTCCAGAACCTCGGCGAGCTCGGCATCTTGTTCGTCCGGGACCAGATCCTGCGACCTCAGCTGGGTAAGAAGGGCGACAACTGGCTGCCGTTCCTGTCCGCGCTGTTCTTCTTCATCTGGATCAACAACATCATCGGCGTCATCCCGATCCTGTACTTCCCGGCGACGTCCCGGTTTGAGTACCCGGCCATTCTCACCGCGATGGTGTGGGTGCTCTACATGGGCATCGGCATGCGGAAGCAGGGTCCGCTCCGATACTTGAAGAACCTGTCGGTGCCGTCTGGCGCGCCGTTGTGGATCCTGCCGCTGCTGGCACCGATCGACTTCCTGTCCAATGTCTTCATCCGGCCGTTCACACTGTCGGTCCGGCTGTGGGCGAACATGCTGGCGGGCCACGTGCTGCTGCTGGTGTTCGCGCTCGCCACCTGGTACCTGCTGAACTTCTCCATTCACGTGGTTTTCTCAGCCGCGTCCTTCATCCTCCTCATCGCGCTGACCGGCCTTGAGCTGCTGATCCAGCTGCTGCAGGCGTTCATCTTCACCGTCCTGACCGCCTTCTATATCTCGGGCGCGTACGAACCCGCGCACTGATCCGACCACTGTTAGAAGAAAGCCGGCGTCGCGGCCGGCCTGACCAGAAGGAAACACAACAATGCAGCTCGCGATGCACCTGCATCACCTGCTCTCCGTCGCGGCGGGCGGCGCGCCTGGCACGACCGGCAACCCCTACCAGCTCCACATCATCAACCTGGGCGCGCTCGCCTACGGTCTCGCGGCGATCGGCCCGGGCGTCGGCATCGGCATCATCTTCGGGAAGTTCATCGAGTCGATCGCCCGCCAGCCGGAGGCTCAGGGTCGCCTCACCGGCTTCCTGTGGATCGGCTTCGCGCTGACCGAGGCGCTCGCGCTGATCGGCATCGCCGTCTTCTACTTCCTCAAGTAACCGTCCCGGAGGCAGCCGCCATGTTCCACCACCTGGCCCTCGTGACCCCCCAAGCGGGGAACCCCCTGGTCCCCGGCTGGACCGAGGTCATCTGGGGTGGCATCGCGTTCCTCATCGTGTTCGTCGCGCTGTGGAAGATGCTGCTGCCCAGGATCACCAAGACGCTGCAGGACCGGACCGACAAGATCGAGGGCGGCATCCTCCGCGCCGCCCGCGCGGAGGAAGAGGCCGGGCGATTGGCCGCGCAGTACCGGTCCCAGCTGGACGAAAGCAGGCACGACGCGGCGAGGGTGCGCGAGGAGTCCAAGGAACAGGGCGCCCGGATCATCGCGGAGATGCGCGAGCAGGCGCAGGCCGAGGCCGCCAGGATCATGCAGGCCGCCCAGGCGCAGATCGCCGCCGATCGACAGCAGGCGTTTGCGTCGCTGCGGGCCGAGGTCGGCGCGCTCGCGGTGGAGCTGGCCAGCAAGATCGTTGGCGAGTCGCTCGCCGACGAGGCCAGACAGAGCCGGGTGGTCGACCGCTTCCTGGCCGAGCTTGACGCTACCGAGGACCAGACGTCGGGAGCCAGGTCGTCGTCATGAGAGGCATCAGCAGGACGTCGATCGCCGAGGTCGAGGCGCGGCTAGAGACGCTGACCCGCGCCCCGGCGGCCGCGGCCGACCTCGGCAACGAGCTGTTTGCCGTGGCGGGCGTGCTGGCGGGCCAGCCCGCCCTGCGGCGGGCCCTCGGCGACGCGTCCCGCCCGGATACCGCGCGCGGCGCGCTGGCCAGGTCGGTGTTCGCCGGCAAGGTCAGCGACGACGCCCTCCGCGTGGTCGAGGCGGTGGTCCGGGCCCGGTGGTCCGCGGCGGGCGACCTGACCGGCGCGGTCGAGCAGCTAGCCGTGCAGTCCATCGTGGCTGCGGCCGAGGCGGATGACCACCTGGACGAGCTGGAAGACGAGTTGTTCCGGTTCGGCCGGATCGTAGCCAGCACGCCCGAGCTGCGGATCGCGCTCACCAACCCGTTCGCCTCGGCGCAGGCGAAGTGGGACCTGCTGTCCGGACTGCTCGCCCACCGGGTGACTCCGGAGTCGCTCCGGCTGATCACCGAGGCAGCCGTCAGCCAGCTCGGACGTAGCCTTGATGTGAGCCTGGAGCAGTATGCACGACTCGCCGCGCAGCGGCGGGAGCGCCTGATCGCCGAGGTGCGCGTGACCGTGCCGCTGACCGATCAGCAGCGGGTCGCTCTGGCGTCGGCACTGGCGACGGGGTACGGCCACCAGGTGCACCTGAACGTCGTCATCGACCCGAAGGTGGCGGGCGGCATGACCGTTCGGGTCGGAGACGATCTCATCGACGGCAGCGTGGCCACCCGGCTGGCCGTGGCCAGGCGGGGACTGGTGGCGTGAGTAGCCACCCGACGAGAGAGCAACAGCCGGAAACAGATCCGGCGCCCGTAACGGACAAGAAGGACGTAAGAACGATGGCGGAGCTGACAATCCGGCCGGAAGAGATCCGGGCGGCGCTCGAGCGTTTCGTCGAGGCCTACGAGCCAGGAACGGCCGCCACCGAGGAGGTCGGCGCGGTCGTCGAGTGCGGCGACGGCATCGCGCGGGTCTCCGGCCTGCCGTCGGCCATGGCCAACGAGCTGCTCGAGTTCGAGGACGGCACCCGCGGCATCGCGCTGAACCTCGACGAGCGCGAGATCGGCGTCGTGATCCTTGGCGAATTCAGCCAGATCGAGGAGGGCCAGCGCGTCCGGCGGACCGGAGAGGTCCTGTCGGCACCCGTCGGTGACGGCTTCCTCGGTCGCGTCGTCGGCCCGCTCGGTATCCCGCTGGACGGGCTCGGCCCGATCCAGGGCCATACCGAGCAGCGCCAGCTCGAGCTGCAGGCGCCGTCGGTGGTGCAGCGCAAGAAGGTGAGCGAGCCGCTGCAGACCGGCATCAAGGCCATCGACGCCATGACACCCATCGGCCGCGGCCAGCGCGAGCTGATCATCGGCGACCGGCAGACCGGCAAGACCACGATCGCCATCGACGCGATCATCAACCAGAAGCAGAACTGGCAGTCCGGCGATCCGGCGCGGCAGGTGCGCTGCATCTACGTCGCAGTCGGCCAGAGGGGCTCGACGGTGTCCTCGGTGCGCGCGGAGCTCGAGAACGCCGGGGCGATGGAGTACACGACGATCGTGATGGCGCAGGCCTCCGACCCCGCCGGGTACAAGTACATCGCGCCCTACACGGGGTCGGCGATCGGCCAGCACTGGATGTACCAGGGCAAGCACGTGCTGATCGTGTTCGACGACCTGACCAAGCAGGCCGAGGCCTACCGGGCGATCTCGCTGCTGCTGCGGCGGCCGCCGGGCCGCGAGGCCTACCCAGGCGACGTGTTCTACCTGCACTCCCGGCTGCTCGAGAGGTGCGCCAAGCTGTCGGATGAGATGGGCGCCGGGTCGATGACCGGGCTGCCGATCGTGGAGACCAAGGCCAACGACATCTCGGCGTACATCCCCACCAACGTCATCTCGATCACGGACGGCCAGATCTTCCTGGAGACGGACCTGTTCAACTCCGGCGTCCGCCCGGCCATCAACGTCGGCCAGTCGGTGTCCAGGGTCGGCGGTGACGCTCAGATCAAGGCCATGAAGAAGGTCGCTGGCGGGCTCAAGCTGTCGCTCTCGCAGTATCGCGACCTGGAGGCGTTCGCCTCGTTCGCCTCTGACCTTGACCAGGCCTCGCGCGCCCAGCTGGACCGCGGTGCGCGGCTGGTCGAGCTGCTCAAGCAGCCGCAGTACAGCCCGTACCCGGTGGAGCGGCAGGCGGTCTCGATGTGGGCGGGCACCGGGGGTCACCTCGACGACGTGCCGGTCGAGGACGTACGGCGGTTCGAGACGGAGTTCCTCGAGGACATCCAGACGTCGCACGCCGGGATCTACGACGCCATCAGGGAGACGGGCGAGCTGAGCGACGACACCGAGGTGGCGCTGACGGACGTCATCAACGAGTTCCGGTCCCGGTTCGAGAAGACCGGGGGTGAGCTGCTGGTCAGCGCCGAGCTCGAGGAACCGCTGGAGGAGTCAGACGTCCAGCCCGAGGCCATCCACCGGCAGCGGACGGCGCCGCCTCCGCCCGCCCCGGGCCAGCCGGCCCAGAAGCAGTAGGGACGGCCGGCCAGCATGGGAGCACAGCTTCGCGCGGTACGGCGGCGGATCCGGAGCGTCCAGTCCACCGCCAAGATCACGCGCGCCCAGGAGCTGATCGCGTCCTCGCGGATCATCAGGGCGCAACAGCGGCTGCACGCCGCCGCGCCCTACGCCCGCGAGCTCACCCGCGCCGTCGAGGCCGTGGTCAGCATGTCGGAGAACGTCGACCACCCGCTGACGAGGCCGGAGCAGAATCCGCGCCGGGCGGCCGTGGTCATTCTCACCAGCGACCGCGGGTTCGCCGGCGGGTTCAACGCCAACCTGCTGCGCGAGGCGCAGCGGTTGCGCGGGCTGCTGTCCGAGCGCGGCCTGGAGACCGTGTCGTTCGTGTCCGGCCGTAAGGGCATCACGTGGCACCGGTTCCGCCAGGTGCCGATGGCGGCTGAGTGGAGCGGCTACTCCGACACCCCGAGGCAGGCGAACGCGGCCGAGCTGACGAAGGCGCTGCTTGACGCGTACGCGCTGCCGGCGGACCAGGGCGGCGTCGACGAGATCAACGTCGTCTACACCGAGTTCGTGTCCATGCTCACCCAGCGACCGGTCGTGCGCCGGCTGCTGCCGCTGGAGATCGAAGAGACGGCGGAGGTGCCGCCATCCGGACCGCTGCCCAGCTACGAGTTCGAGCCTTCGCCAGCGGATGTTCTCGATGCATTGCTGCCGTGGTATGTGGAGAGCAGGCTGTTCCACGCGCTGCTGGACTCTGCGGCGTCGGAGATCGCGGCGCGGCGCCGGGCGATGAAGTCCGCCACCGACAACGCCAATGAGCTAGTGGAGCAGCTGAGCAGGGAAGCGAACAAGGCCAGGCAGGCTGAGATCACCCAGGAAATCAGCGAGATCGTCGGCGGAGCGAACGCGCTAGCCGGCGCAACGAGGGAGTAAGAGAGCAGCAACATGGGCGCTATCGCAGAGACCACCGCCAGCGGGGAGGCACGCGCGGCGGCCACCGGCCGAGTAGCCCGGGTGATCGGCCCGGTCGTCGACGTGGAGTTCGCGACCGAGGAGATGCCGGAGATCTACAACGCCCTGCACGTGGACGTGACGCTCGGCGGCTCGACCCGGACGCTGACCCTGGAGATCGAGCAGCACCTCGGCGACGACACGGTCCGGGCCATCTCGATGCAGCCGACCGACGGTCTCGTGCGCGGTGCCGCCGTGACTGACACCGGCGAGCCGATCACCGTGCCGGTGGGGGACGTAACCAAGGGCCACCTGTTCAACGTGCTCGGCGAGCCGCTGGACGTACCCCCCTCCGAGCTCAAGGTCTCCGAGCGCTGGTCGATCCACCGGAACCCGCCGCCGTTCGACCAGCTCGAGCCCCGCACCGAGATCCTCGAGACCGGAATCAAGGTCATCGACCTGCTGACGCCGTACGTCAAGGGCGGCAAGATCGGCCTGTTCGGCGGTGCCGGCGTGGGCAAGACCGTGCTGATCCAGGAGATGATCACGCGGGTCGCGAAGAACTTCGGTGGCGTGTCGTGCTTCGCCGGGGTCGGGGAACGCACCCGTGAGGGCAACGATCTGTTCATCGAGATGACCGAGTCCGGCGGCATCAAGGACACCGCGCTGGTGTTCGGCCAGATGGACGAGCCGCCAGGCACCCGGCTCCGGGTCGCGCTGTCCGCGCTGACCATGGCCGAGTACTTCCGCGACGAGCAGCAGCAGGACGTGCTGCTGTTCATCGACAACATCTTCCGGTTCACCCAGGCCGGGTCCGAGGTATCGACCCTGCTCGGCCGGATGCCGTCAGCGGTGGGTTACCAGCCCACGCTGGCCGACGAGATGGGCCAGCTGCAGGAGCGGATAACCTCGACCCGCGGTCACTCGATCACGTCCATGCAGGCGATCTATGTGCCCGCCGACGACTACACCGACCCGGCTCCGTCGGCCGTGTTCGCTCACCTGGACGCCACGACGGCGCTGTCTCGGGAGATCACCCAGAAGGGCATCTTCCCCGCGGTGGACCCGCTGGCGTCCACGTCGCGGATCCTGGCTCCCGCCTACGTGGGCGAGGAGCACTACGCCATCGCCCGCGAAGTGCAGCGGATCTTGCAGCGCTACACCGAGTTGCAGGACATCATCGCGATCCTCGGCATCGACGAGCTGTCCGAAGAGGACCGCGTCACGGTGCAGCGGGCCCGCCGCATCGAGCGGTTCCTGTCCCACCCCATGTTCGTGGCCCAGCAGTTCACCGGTCAGCCCGGCGTGTTCGTGCCGCTCAAGGAGACGGTCGCCTCCTTCAAGGCCATCACCGAGGGCGACTACGACGGCTATCCCGAGCAGGCGTTCTACATGGTCGGCGGGATCGAAGACGTGCAGAAGAAGGCCAAGGACCTGGAGCGGCGCTCATGACATGCGTCGTGACGGAGTCACGCATGGCCAGCACCGTGACGGAGTCGGGCCAGGCTGACAGCAGCGTCGGGTCAGCCCGCCCGGCGAAGGAGCGCGGGGTGACCCAGTGACGCTGCATGTAGAACTCGTCCAGCCCGAGGGTGAGCTGTGGGCCGGCAACGCCGAGATGGTGATCGCCAGGACGCTGGACGGCGAGATCGGCCTGCTGACCAATCACGCGCCCATCATCGGAATCCTGTACGAGGGCAGCCTGGTGCAGATCCGAACGGAGGCGCCTGGCCAGCCGGACGTCGTCGCCGCGGTGTCCGGCGGCTTCCTGTCGGTGGCGAACAACCGTGTCTCGATCCTCGCCAGGGAGGCGGTGCTCGGCGGCGACGTCGACACGGCGGACACCCAGGCACTGCTCGACCGGACGCTGCAGAGCCTGCCGCAGCCACCCGGTCCGGAGGAGCCCGCCGACGTGCGCTATTACCGGGCGCTGCTCACGGCGGCCGACCAGGGGGTGGCTGACCAGGGTGGCTGACCGGGGTGCCTGACCGGGGTGCCTGACCGGGCCCGCGCCGACGAGCGCGGACGCTGGGCTGTACCGCGCGCCGTCGTGCCGGCCCCGGCCCTGTCGGCCCCGTTCCCCTCCTACGGCTGCTCACGCTCGCCGCCCGGCTTCCAGAGCACGTCGCCGACCGGCTCATTGGCCTTCCTGGCCAGGATGAACAGCAGGTCGGAGAGCCGGTTCAGGTACGTCGCCGTCAGCGGGTTCATGGTGTCGCCATGGACCTCGATCGCGGCCCAGGCGGACCGCTCGGCGCGCCTGACCACTGTCCTGGCGACGTGCAGCAGCGCTGCAGCGGCGGTGCCGCCAGGCAGCACGAAGCTCCGCAGCACCGGCAGGCCCGCGTTGAACTCGTCGCACGACCGCTCCAGCGCCCTGATGTAGCGCTCGTCGACGCGCAGCGGGGGATAAGCGGGGCTCGCGGTGACCGGGTTGCACAGGTCCGCGCCGACGTCGAATAGCTCGTTCTGGACCCGCAAGAGCGTCTGGCGGATGTTGTCGGGCAGCTGGCCGAGGGTCACGGCGACGCCGATCGCGCTGTTGGCCTCGTCGGTATCGGCGTAGGCGGCGAGTCGTGGATCGGTCTTGCGAGCCCGGCTCATGTCTCCGAGCGCGGTCGTGCCGTCGTCGCCGGTGCGGGTGTAGATCCTGGACAGAACCACAGGTGTGTCGCGATCTGGCGGCATGAGTCTCACCGTAGCGCGCCGCCCGGTGGCGGGTGACCCTCGGTGACGTGGTAGCCCGCCCCGCGGGGTGCAAACCCCGCGGTAACTCGCCGCAAAAGTCCCGCGGGTATCAGGATTAGCAATCCGGCCCACGGGTATTCACAAACGCGAACACGATGTGGCATCGTAAGAATACGAAGAGTGACAGAGCAGGGTCTAGTTCCGGCAAGTCGGCTTCGGGGGGAGTCGGCGGCGGGCGGCTCGGCTCACACTCGGACCTTGGACCCGATCTGGGTCTGAAATGAGCCGCTAGGCGGCTCGCGGCCCACACCGGCAAGTCGGCGGTTCTCGGGGGCCCGCCGGGATTGTCAGGGTCGCACAGGTGGGGGGAGCGCGCTCCCGGTCTTAGGGCCGGGAGCGCGCTGTTGTGCGGTGCGGATCGGCGGCCGGCCGGTGCTGCCGCTGCCCGCGCAGTGCCGCGACCTCACCCGGCGAGCGCTCCGGCTTAGTAGGGTATTGATCGATTTTCCGGACTAAGCGGGAGGACCGGCCGTGTACGACTATGTCATTGTCGGCGCTGGCAGCGCGGGCTGCGTGCTGGCCGCGCGGCTCAGCGAGAATCCTGGCGTCCGGGTGCTGGTGCTGGAAGCCGGGCCACCGGATACGGCCGACGAGATCCACATCCCGGCCGCCATCAACCTGCTGTTCAAGACGGCCTATGACTGGGACTACCAGACGGTCCCGCAGGGCCGAGCGCTGGGCCGGTCCATCTACTGGCCGCGCGGCCGGGTGCTGGGCGGTTCGTCGTCTATCAACGCGATGATCTACATTCGCGGCAGCCGGCACGACTACGACAGCTGGCGGGACGACTACGGCTGCGAGGGCTGGGGTTACACCGACCTGGTGCCGTACTTTCTGCGCGCGGAGGGCAACGCACGCGGCGCGTCGGCCTATCACGGCGACGCGGGCCCCCTCAGCGTCCAGGACCTGAAGTTCAAGAGCGAGCTGACCGGTGACTTCATCTCGGCCGCCCGGAACCACGGGCTGCCGGCTAACGACGACTTCAACGGGCCGAACCAGGTCGGTGTCGGCTACTACCAGGTAACCCAGAAGGGCGGGTCCCGCTGGTCTGCTGCCGATGCCTACCTGCACCCGGCCGCCGACCGGCCCAACCTCACGATCGTGACCGACGCCCTGGTGACGGGCGTCGAGATCGAGGCAGGCAGGGCCACCGGCGTGCGCTACCTGCACCGGGGCGTCGAGGAGCTGGCCATCGCCGAGGCCGAGGTCATCGTGTCGGCGGGCGCCGTGGGCAGCCCCCAGCTGCTGATGCTGTCCGGCGTCGGGCCGGCCGATCACCTGCACGAGCACAACATCGCGGTGATGGCGGACAGCCCCGGCGTGGGCGCCAACCTGTCCGATCACCCGATGGTGCCGGCGATGTGGAGCGCACCCAAGGCCCGGAGCCTGTGGGAGCGCGCCGGGCGCCGCAACCTGGCTCGCTGGCAGCTGACCCACACGGGCCCGATGACCACCAACATCGCCGAGGCAGGCGGCTTCACCCGCACCGATCCGGCGCTGGTGGCACCTGACATCCAGTGGCACGTGCTGCCGGTTCCTTACCTGGACGGCGGCCTGACCGACCCCGCGACCAGGGCACTGTCGGTGCTCATCACGCTGGTGAGCGTCGGCAGCCGGGGCCGGATCCGGCTGCGCAGCGCCGACCCGCGGCACAAGCCCGCGATCGACCCGGCCTACCTGTCCGACCTGGCCGATCTGGACCCGCTGGTCAGAGCCGTCGGCATCGCCAGGGAGATCGCGGCGACCAAGCCGCTGGCCAGGCAGCTCGCCGCCGAGCTGGCGCCGGGCCCGGACGTGCACAGCGAGGCGGAGCTGCGCGAGTGGATCCGCGGCACGATCTCGACGATCTACCACCCGGTCGGCACGTGCGCCATGGGCGGCGACTCGAAGCTCGCGGCCAGCAAGCTGACCAGCGTCGTGGACACCGAGCTGCGGGTCCGCGGGGTGGAGCGGCTTCGCGTGGTCGACGCCTCCGTCATGCCGACGGTGCCGCGCGGCAACACCAACGCGCCGACCATCGCGCTCGCCGAGCGGGCCGCCGACCTCATCCAGGGCCGCGCTCCGCTGGCGGCCGTGGATCCGGCGGACGCGCAGCTCGCTGCCGCGGGGTCGCGGTAACGGCTGCCCGCGCTTTTCGGCCGGGTTACTTGTACCGCTTGCCGTGCAGCAGCTGCGCCACCTTGAGGATCTTCCGCAGGTCGGCGTCGGTGCGGTCGAACGAGGTCAGGTTCACCGGCGATTTCATCCGCTGCCGGGTGATGGCCTTGGGGCGGGTGAACTCGCGCAGGCCATCGGCGCCGTGGATGCGCCCGAAGCCCGAATCGCCCGATCCGCCGAACGGCAGCGAGGGGACGCTGGCGAACGCGATGACCGAGTTGATGGAGGTCATTCCGCTCTTGAGCGCCCTGGCGGCCCCGATGGCGGCCCTCCGGTTGCCGGCGAACACGGTGCCGCCGAGGCCGTAGCGGGACTCGTTGGCCCGCTCCACTCCCTCCGCCAGGCTCGCGACCTTGGCAACCGTGATGGTGGGGCCGAAGGTCTCGTCCGTGACGGCCTTGCTCTCCTCGGGCACGTCGGCCAGGATGACCGGGCCGACAAAGGGCCGCCGGATGCTGCCGATCCCCCCGACGACCGGCCGGCCGCCGCGAGCCAGGGCGTCAGCGATGTGCTTTTCGATCACTTCCGCCTGGTCTGGCAGCGTCATGGGCCCGTAGTCGGCCTCGCGGTCATCGCCCGGCCTGACCCTCGTCACCCGCTCGGTCAGCTTTTCGAGGAAGGTGTGATAAACGTCCTGGACTACGTAGACCCGCTCCACGCCGATGCAGGTCTGCCCGGCATTGGACAGGGCGCCCCAGGCGCACGCATCGGCCGCGGCATCCAGGTCGGCGTCGGCGCCGACCAGGAACGCGTCCTTGCCGCCGCACTCGGCCACCAGCGGGGTCAGGTTCTCGGCGCAGGCGGCCATGACCTTCTTCGCGGTGGCGGCCGAGCCGGTGAACGCGATCTTGCCGACACCGCTGCGGGCCAGGTGAGCGCCCGTCTGGCCCGTTCCGGTCACCAGCTGGAGTACCGGCTGCTCGGGCACGATCTCGGCAACCGAGCTCACCAGCCACGCGCCGACCGCGGGGGTCAGCTCGCTCGGCTTGAACACGACCGCGTTGCCGGCGGCGAGCGCGTAGCCGATGGATCCCATCGGGGTGAAGACCGGATAGTTCCACGGGCCGATGACGCCCACCACGCCGAACGGCTGGTACTCGAGGGTGGCCGCCTGATTCAGCGCGACCAGGCCGCTGCGGACCCGGCGCGGACGGAGCACCTGGCGGGCGTGCTTCGCCGCCCAGTCGAGGTGCACGATCGCCAGCAGGATCTCCAGCTGAGCATCGGCCACCGGCTTGCCCGTCTCGGTGTGCACCAGCTCGGCGAGACGGCCGGTGTACCGGGTCAGGTACGACTTCCAGGCCAGCAGCCGCTGCCTGCGGCCTGGCCAGCCGAGGTCCGCCCACCACCGCGCGGCAGCCTGCGCTCGCTGGACCGTGTCTGCGACGTCCTGCTCGTTGAACACCGGGTAGGTGCCGATGACCTCGCCCGTGGCCGGATTCAGCGTGTCGAAGGTTTCCGTCGACCGCACGAGCGTGTGGTTCCCGAGCGTTGCCGTCATGGCTGCACCGCCGTTCCGCGCCGATTTCGAGCGATTCTACGCCCGCCGGCCCGACGGCCTGGGCGCGGCCGCAGCGCGCTGGGCGCGCTCAGCGCTAGATTGCCGCATGGACACTCGCGGCCCGGACGCTGATCACCGCTGGCTGCGTGCGGCGATTGAGCTGTCAAGGCGCTGCCCGCCGTCCCCGACTGCCTATTCGGTGGGAGCGCTGCTCGTCGGTGCAGATGGCAGCGTGCTCTCGACCGGCTACTCGCGCGAGACCGACCCGGCCGATCACGCCGAGGAGGTCGCGCTCGCCCGGCTCGGCCTGCCCGGCCGGTCCGCGGGTCAGCCGTCGTCGGCAGCCACCCTGGTGCCGGGTGCCGCCCTGGTGCCGGGTGCCACCCTGTACAGCTCACTCGAACCGTGCGCGGTGCGCGCCTCCCGGCCGACGCCGTGCGCAGACCTGATCATCGCCAGCGGCATCGGCAGGGTCGCGATCGCGTGGACCGAGCCGCCGATCCTCGCCCCAGGTGGCGGGGTCGCCCGGCTGCGCGCCGCGGGCGTTGACGTCGTGGTGGTGCCGGAGCTGGCCGCGGCGGCCCGCGAGGTCAACGCCCACCTGCTCGGGGACTGACCGGGGGCCCGCGGTCAGCTCGCCGGTGGCGTCGGGTTGGCCAGGTGGAACATCACGTGCGGGCGCAGCGGATGCCCTGCCGGGATGCGCGGGTGGTCGAACCTGGCGACCTCCGTCAGCCCGATCCGGCGCATGATGGCCTGCGACGGCTCGTTGAGCACCGCGGTGAATGACCAGATCTCGGCGAGTCCGGCGCTGGTGAACGCGACGTCGAGCGCCGCGGTCGCGGCCTCGGTGGCGTAGCCCTGGTGCCAGCCGTGCCTCGCCAGCCGCCAGCCGATCTCCACGCCGCCAGCGCCAGGGATGCCGTCAGGCAGCGGCTGGTTCAGCCCGGTGAAGCCGATGAAATCGCCGGTCGCGGCGACCTCCAGCGCCCACATGCCGAACCCGTCCCGCTCGAAGCGCGACTCGATGCGGTCGATGAGGGCGTCGCTCGCGGCCCGGTCCAGCGGGCTGGGGAAGAACCGCATCGTCTCGGCGTCAGCGTTCAGGTCGGCGAATGGCTCGCGGTCGGCGTCCCCCCAGCGGCGCATCAGCAGCCGCTTCGTCTGGATCGTGTCGAATCGAGTGGTCACGGCATCCTCCCGACGATCTTCGGTGCAGCCCGTCCAGGATGAACGCGCTCCGAAATTCCGTCAAATCGGTTATTTAACCCTCAGCGCCGGGCCACTGTGGGTGTCAGCCGGCTCGCAGCCGGGGCGAAGGCGTGCGGGGCGCCAGCACGTCTCCCTCGCAGGGTGGCTGCCACAGCGACGCTTTGAGGCGCACGGCGAAGGGTCAGAACAGGCGCAGCATGCCGTCGTCGGTGCCGCGCATCGAGTCGTAGTTCAGCGTCACGCACCGGATGCCCCGGTCCTCGGCCAGCACCCGGGCCTGCGGCCTGATCTCCTGCGCGGCGAAGATGCCCCGTACCGGCGCGAGCAGCGGATCCCGGTTAAGCAGCTCGAGGTAACGGGTGAGCTGCTCGACGCCGTCGATTTCGCCTCGCCGCTTGATCTCGACGGCCACGCTGACGCCCGCCGAGTCCCGGCACATGAGGTCGACCGGACCGATCGCGGTGGGGAACTCGCGCCGCACCAGCCGCCAGCCCGCACCCAGCACGTCGAGCTGCGCTGCGAGCAGTTCCTGCAGGTGTGACTCAACGCCGTCCTTCACCAGGCCAGGGTCGAAGCCGAGGTCGAATGAGGAGTCGCTGTTGACTTCCGCGATCTCGATCGTCAGCGTCTCGCCGGACTTGCCGGTGACGACCCAGCGGCCCGGCTCTTCGGTCAGCCTGCACGGCGGCGACATCCAGTTCAGCGGCTTGTAGGAACCGGTGTCGCTGTGGATCGAGACGCTGCCGTCCGCCTTGACCATGATGACCCTGGCGGCGAGCGGGAGATGTGCGGAGAGCCGGCCTGCGTAGTCGACGCTGCACCTGGCGATCACGAGCCGCACGAGAAGCACTATAGGCAGTGCCGTACGCAGGCGTGCAGATTTGCCGGTCAGGTCATGTCCAGAAGCTCAGCGCGAGGGGCTTGTCATGGAATGACTAGACCCTTGAAAAACAATGATCGACAGAATGTTGTCTATGCTGCCGTCGTGATTCCGAGGTGGCCGAAGAGGGCGTTCATGTCGGTGCGGAGTGCCTCGTAGTCGCGGTCGACCGGCGTCCAGGTGGCGGGGATGTGGTTGCGGCGCCGGACCCGGATTCCGGCCAGGAGGGGAGCGGTGACCTGGTCGCGCAGGACCAGCAGGGCGGTGATGACGCGGACGGCAGCGGGCGGGACCTGGTAGCGGCGGGTGCGGCCGGGCCTGACGACGAGGTCTTTGCCGCGGAGTTTGCGCACGTCGTAGGCAGCCTGCCGGGTGGTGTAGCTGGCCTGCCCGGTCATGGCCTGGACCCTGGCGGCCAGGTCGGCGACGGTGAACCCGCCCGGCGCCAGCGACAGTGCGGTAACCGCGGCCAGGACGGCGCGCATCCTGGGCTTGTTCAGGTCGATGCCGGCGACGCGGGTGCTGCCGAGCTGGGAGGGCAGCGGGAGCTGGTCGAGGGTGCCGGCCGGGACGAAGCTGACGTCGACGCAGTCCAGCGTGGTGCAAAACCGCTCGCACATGCCGTGCAGGCGGGTGACGATGTCGGGGAAGCGCTGCAGGGACCGGCCGCAGCGCAGCTGGCGGGTGTTGTGCGCGATGGCCTCGAACCGGAGCACGTGCTCGCCTTTGGTGTAGCCCTTCAGCGTCAGCAGCCCGAAGTGGACTTTGAACACTGTCAGGTCCCGCGCAGGTGTCTCGAGCACGGTCCCCAGCCGCGGCGACAACTGGGCCGGGCCGTACTGGCGGGGTCGTTTCCTGGCGCCGAACATGGTGCGCAGGACCGGGACGTCCAGCCTGGACCGGGCCCGGTCCAGCAGCGTATTGAAGACCCGGTCCATCTGGCCGCCGCTGGCGAACAGCAGATTGCGGCTGTACTCGGCCTGGTAGACCGAGTACTCGTAACGGAACCAGCTCATGCCCTGCTCGGCCAGGTCCAGGCCGAAGCACAGGCACGCCGAGTAGATCCACCGGTCGCAGACCTGGGTCAGCCGCCCTACTATCCCGGCACGGGATACGGTCTCTGCGATCTGAGCCAGGCCCTGCGGATCCGCTGTACTAGTAAAACAGTTGCCCTCCTTGGTGAACCTGACCCCGGCGGCCGGCGCGGCGATCGCGACGTACTCGTGGCCGTTGAGGATCACCTGCGCCGGGAACGGCGGATGGCCGGACATCTTGATCGTCACATGCCCCCACTGCGGGTCCATGATGTGGAAGGCGTAGTGGTTGACGTAGGCGATCTTCTTGGCGATGTTGCCGATGACCCCGGTGGACGCCGAGCGGCGGATCTCCCACACCCTCGCCGGCGCCCGGGCGACCAGGATCAGGAATACCCCTGTCCCGACGGTGTGCGTGGCCAGGTAGTCCTCGGCGATCCGGTGCTTGCGCTCTCCTCGCTTGCAGTCGATGACCGGGATTCCTCCGGCTGCGGCGTAGGCCCGCACCCGGCGGGCGAACCGGCCCGCCATCCGGATCAGGTGGGTGTCGTCCAGCTGCTCGTCGCTGCCGTCATGGAAGCGCCGCCACCAGGTCCGCAGCCCGCCGGGAGTGTGGCCCAGCGGGTAGTAGGCGTTCAGCACGATCCGGTCCACGCAGTCATAGCTGCCGGCCAGCAGCGGTGCGCACCGTAACGAGAAATCATCGGCCACGCACCCGACGGTGCCACGAACGGCGACGATCAGCCAGACTGGCCCGAAGGGGCCATCCGATCCTGAGCGAGCGAAGCGAGTCTCAGGATCGGCG
>JBOHCP010000028.1:0-16213 GCA_050698875.1 Streptosporangiaceae bacterium
TGAGCAGCGCACCCGATAGGCCACCGCTCCGGCGGCTGCCACCTGAGCGGGCGAGCTGGTCAGCTGGCCACGGGAGACGGTCGTGTTGGTCGCGATGATCCCCTCCAGGCCGACTTCGACCGCCAAGTCAGCGATGGCATTGACGTCGTCATCCGTCAGGTCGGGAGAGATCTTGACGAGCAGCGGCACTGGACGGCCTGCGGATGTTCGCATGGCAGCCGGACAGCTCCGATGAGTGGTCGGAGCCGGTCGACGGCCTGCAGGTTGCGCAGGCCAGGGGTTTTAGGCGAGCTGACGTTCAGCATCAGGTAGCCGGCGACCGGAGCCAGCAGCCGTGCGCTCACCGCGTGGTCGGCAGCCGCGTCGGCTTCCGGAACGACCCTGGTCTTGCCGATGTTTGCGCCAACCAGCAGGCCTGGACTGCGACGCCGTGACCGCAGTCGCGCCGCCATGTCAGCCGCGCCTCGGTTCTTGAACCCCAGCCGGTTGACCAGCGCCCGATCGGCCGGCAAGCGGAACAGCCTGGGCTTAGGGTTGCCGCTCTGCTGCTGCGCGGTGGCGGTTCCCACCTCGACAAACGCAAGGCCCAGCGCGCCCAGCGCGTCGGGGCCGACGGCATCCTTGTCGAACCCGGCCGCCAGGCCGAGCGGCCCCGGCAGGTCACGGTCGAACGCGTGCACCCGCAGCACCGGATCGGCGACCGCCAGAGAAGCCAGCGGACGCCTGGCACCGCCGCGGCGCTGCGGATCAGCGCGAACCCAAAGTGAAGGAGCCCAGGCCAGGTATCAGCCCGGTCACCTCGCACCGTGTCCTCGACGTTGCTCCTCGAGGATCTCTCCCTGGTCCCGCAATGCGTACAGGTCGCGCCAGGACACTCCGGCCGCGACCGCGTCCTTCGATCGGACCACCGGTCCGAGTTCCTGAAGCCGACTGAAGGAGGAAGAGGCGGCAGGCATGTATGAAATCCTACTACAGGCATAGCAATCTATGACGTAATTCATACATCACCTACGCGCCCTCCGCCCGCCGGTTGTGGACGCATGCACCGTTGAGATTGCCCACACCCGCTGCTTGCGCGCTCAGGCCACCTCTTAGGATGCTGCTCCCCAACCTGCCAAGGCGCTTAGCCGAGCAGCGCGTACGGCGGATGCGTTGGCGTCTTGGAGTGGGGTCACGCCGTCGGTCACCCTGCGGGGAGTAATCAGGTGCTGGCCCTTGGCCCGGTAGCGCGGCGCTGTTACCAGGAGGTCCCGCCCGTCCAGGGCCCTGACTGCGCACAGATCGAGCCGCTCCAGCTCACTCACGTGCCGATGAGCGCGCGGCTCCGAACCGGTCTCTTGAGCCCGCATGACACTGCCATCCGCCTCGTCAACCTTCATGGCGACGTAGACGTCATACACATGGGCGACGCCGTCACAGACCTAGCCCTCTAGAGGCGGGCGTAGGTGCAGCCATCTCCGGGGACGGCACTGCGATGAGTGTCGAGAAGCAGTATCCATGATCCTCCCCATGATGCGAAGGGGCCCGGAGTGCGCTCCAACCGCAGCATCGTGGAGGCTCCCATGGAACAGCGTCAACTTCGCGAGCCGTGACCCAGACTCGTTAATATGTATTCCTGTCTCGCCTCGTAGGAGAATTTCAATGGCTGGCCTTAAATGCAAGTGCGGGAAGATGCTTGTGACATGCCAAGGCTGTGGCGGCAAGCAGCGCAGATCATTTCTCGGCGACCCGCTCAACTGCGGAAAATGCGACACCACGGGCCTTGTCTGCCCAGATCATGGTGCTCACTGGAAGTGAGGCATTCTTCCAGGAAGCCTTGCAATGGCGGTGAGGCCGCGATCTCCTCACGTTAAGGGAGCTTGTTCCGAAGGCTGAGCTATGACCGATCAGGTTCTTGAGGGGCTGAGCCAATGCCGCTTAGCATAAGTTGATCAAGCTGCATGGCCTGCTGCCGGGAGGCTGGCAAGCCTGATCGTGGCCGGGCCGTCGTGGCGGGTTCCGGTGTCGCCGGGCTTCTTGACCTGGTAGTGGTTGTGCCGGGCGCCGCCCGGCAGTTCTCGGCAGCCTCAGTGCTGCCTTGCACAGGCGCTGCGAGCGCACCGGCTCCATGGCGGACCTGGAGGAGGCTGCGGAGCTGCGCGACCAGGCGAGCGGGCCAACGCGAAGTCCAGGACTGTCGGCTACCTGAGAAGGAGCGGCTGCGAAAGGAATGGGATTGGGAAGAGTGGCACTTCAACCCAGTGAACGGGCGGATTGTGAACGCCGGGCGCCTGGCAACCGAAGCCGCTCATCCTATCCCGCAGAACTGCATCAACTAGAGGGAAACTAGATGGATGGGTCGGCCGCTGAGGAAGGTACATTGAGTAATTTCGAGCACGAAGGAATGTGGCATGGGTCTCTTCGGTCCTGATCCCGTCGTCGAACCAGCTTTGCTCGCGAAGCTGGTTAACGATGGCAAGCGAGTCAGGGGATTTTTAGCCAAAGAACAGTACTCCGTCTTTCCTGTTCTCCGTCACGATGAAACGGTTCTCTGCGTAGCCGCTGACCCTGAGATGCGGACCACGACGGTAGTTACGAGGCAGCGGGTCTTCCAGGTCGAGCTGGGAAGATTTGGCGGCGCAATTCCTGGCCCGCAGATAACCCAGGTCGAGCACAGCCGGTTCCAGTACGGATTCCTGGCCGGAGTTTACTGCGGCGAGACCTGTCTCTCTGCGCGGCTGTCGAGCGATAGCGAGGCGCGTGCGTTCGTACGATCGGTCGAGCAGGAGCTGATCGCTCCACAGCCAAGGGACATCCCGCCGCTGCACCCGGACTTCTACGCCGATATCCTGCGCCGTGCCGGCAAGCCAGTAACGCCGTGCAACATGGACGCGCTGATAATCCGCATCAGGGGATTCTTCGGCGTCAACGCCGTGGGCTGGTTCGATAAGCTCGGCGATTCCTTGGCGCGGCAGGAGGCAGGAGTTTGAAGCTCGGTTCCTCAATGGCCCGCGCACCGAGCTGGACGCGGATAAGATGATCGACTATCTATGGCAATGGAATTACCGCTGCCGTCAGCCGCTCCGTCATTCGGTCAGCGACCTCGTGAAACAGCTCGTCGGACCGGATAGCTTCCTGCGCCGTGGTGGCGACGAGATACCACCATGGGAATAGCTCCGGTCGGCTGCCCCGCCTCGAAGCAGGCGGCGTCATCCCGACCATCCCGCTCATGGACCGGATCTCTGCAGCCCTGGACGCTGACCTCATCGTCCAGATCGCCCCGCACGCCGCATAGCCCATCGCAGATGCCGACGAGCGGATGCGGAGCGCTCGCCTCGGGCTGTGCCGACGGTAGCCCTCGTTGATGCGGCGCGGCGGCGCGGGGATGGCAAGTATTGAGGCTCATGCGAAACTCTCTTTGAAGAAATAAAGCCCGGTTGCTGCGCGGAATGATGAGGCGAATGTTTTCAGTGGCCGACGGTAGTCGGTGAATAGAATCCTCCACGTTTTCAGGGTGGCGACGGCCCGTTCGACCGGCGCGCGGTAGGAGCTTACCTGATGGTTCCACTCGTGTTCCCACTGCTGGAGCTTTCGGTATTGCGGCTTGCGGATGGGAGTAGTGATGTAATCGGTCCCGATGAATCCCTTGTCGCCGAACACTCCGCTCGCTTTTCGCAGAATCTTCTCGACGTCTGATCCTTTGAGTTTATTCATGTCGTGCTTGTTACCGGTAACTGGCTCGGAGACAAACGTTATGCGGCCCTGCAGGCTCGCCACTATCAGCGAGCCGTGTCCGGTGGTCTTGTATTTCTCCGCCCACAGCTCGTGCTGGCCGCCCCAGGACCACCGGGATCGCACCCGGCGGTGGCCGCCGCCTGCCACATCAGGGCGCGGATGCCCTGGTAGGCGCACAGCATCGCCCAGATTTCCTGGCGGGCCATCTGCGGGGTCTTCGACCGCAGGACGACGGCCGGGCCGCGCTGGTGAGTCTTCAGCGAGGCGTAGATCGTCTCGGACTCCCACCGGCGCGGGTAGAGGGCGGCAAGCTCCTCCGCCGGTGCCTGGCCGGGATCGAGCAGCGTGGTGATCAGCGCGAAGATCTCCCCGGTCGGCTCGCCGGCGGCGCCGGTGACCTGGTACTCGATCACGCGGACGGTGACCGGGTCTCCGTCCTTCTTGCGCGCCGGTCGCAGCACCGACAGGTACGTGCCGTCGGCCAGCACCTTGGTGACCGGCAGGGCGAACGACGCTGACACCCGCCACAGCAGCTGCGCGCCGGTGGCGGCGGCCTCCCGCCACAGGCCCCGGGACGGGAAGTTCCGGTCAGCGAGCAGCAGCATCCCCGCCCCGAGCGAGGGCAGGATCTCGCGCAGCAGCGGCTGCTCGCCCGACGACAGCGGGCCGAGCGCGGCGCCGATCAGCGCCCCGGTGCCGCACTCGCCGACGGCGACCACCCGGGCCTGCGGGAACGGGCCCGCCACCTCGCCGCCGGACGGGCGGCCGAAGAACGCCGCGTTCTGCGGGGTGCCGGCAACGTCCAGCACCATGCCGTCCACGGCGACCAGGCGCAGGCCGCGCCAGAACGTCCCCGCCGCGCCCGCCGCCGCGACCGGCCCCGCGACCCGCGAGAACAGCAGCGCCAGCGGCGCCTCGCCCAGCCGCGCCCTGGCCTTGGAGATCGCCGGCACGCTGGGCGCCTCCCACGCCCTGCTCCACCCCGACAGCCACGACAGGCCCTGGGTCAGCAGCCGCATCACCTCGTCATAGCCCTGCTGGGAGAACAGCGCCAGCGCAATGACGTAGTACACCATCAGCCGCGCGGGCAGGCTCCGGTACCGGACCTCCCGCGCCCCGGCCTGCTCGACCACCTCATCCACCAGCGACACCGGGAACACGCTGGCCAGCACCCCGACGCTCACCCGGTCCGGAAGACGCTCCGCAACCCGTGCCTCCCGCTGCCCCGACCGCTGTCCCGCTCGCGCCATACAGCGATCTTACACCCATGTAAGCTTAAGTTACTGGTATTGGCCCCAGGACCAGCACGGCCACAGCGTGCCGTCTACCAGGGCGATCGCGTTCCGGGTGGCCTCGGCTGCCTCCTCCGGCGTCGGCCTGAATTCCGCGGTTGCCTGCTCGACAAACGGGGTGAGGAAGGTGATGATCCGCGAGATACTTGACTGGTCCACGTCAAATATGTCAGCCCAGACGTCCTCGACAATATTCTGCCTCCTGTAGCCGCAAGTGACGACGAGCGCTTCCCGGAAGGTAAGTCCGCGCGGACGGCCGGTATTTTTGTCCCATGGCTTTTCCAGGAGTTCTGACACGCGCTCTTCGAGCTCACTGATTTGCTCTTCGTCCAGCCCTGACATACGATCGAACCGCAACGGCTTCTCCGTCGTGAAAGGTTTTGGTGTGGCAACCTCCTTTCTATCGGCTCGGGAAGCCGTTGCCTATTATCTGAAGCGGCGTGTCGCCATATTGTCAAGCATTCTGGACAAGGGCTGGTGGAGCAGAACTGACTGAGTTTTGCATAAGCCTCATTGAGTCTTAATGAGCGATTATTGTTCCTATGGGATCGCCGGCTGAGCAAAGGGACTCAGAGCCGATCTCGGTGCCAGTTGCTCCCCTCAGGACGCTGATGATCCGCAGGCATGTGCGGGGGATGCCGATGCTCCCCGACCCGGGGTTATCGCTTTCTGCCTCGCTGATGGACCTGCTGGCCTGGTTCCGGCCGCTGTTCACTGCGCCGTCGTTCCGCACGTTCTGCGCGCTGGCCGGCGGGTTCCTGGCCCAGGCGGGCAGGAGGACGGTGTGCGGCATGCTGACCGGGGCCGGCCTGTCGCGGGTGTGGCGTCATGACCGGGCGCACCGGTTCTTCTCCCACGCCCGGTGGAGCTCGCAGGAACTCGGCCTGGCCGTAGCGAAGCTGGTGGTGTCCCTGCTGCTGCCGGAGGGGCAGCCGGTGCTGGTGGCCATCGACGACACCCTGTTCACGCGGACCGGGCCGAAGGTGCACGCCATCGGCTGGTTCCACGACGGCTCCGCCAGGGGCCACAGCAGGCCGGGCTGGGCAACAACCGGGTGATCGCCGCGGTCGTGGTGACACTGCCGATGCTGTCGGGGCCGGCCCGGCGTCTTCGGCGCCCGCCCGGTCCAGGTCGTGCTGGTCGGCGACAAGTCCGCAGCCGGCCATGACATTGCCCTGGCCACCACCGACCTGGCCGCATCCCCCGCCCAGGTGATCGAACGGTATGCGGCCCGCTGGCCCATCGAGGTCGCGATCGAGGACGCCGGGCACATCTTCGGCGCGGGCCAGGCCCGCAACCGCCTCGCCGGCGCCGTGCACCGCACCATCCCGTTCACCCCGGCCTGCCAGAGCATCGCCGTCACCTGGTATGCCAGCGCCGGGCACCACCCCGCCGACGTGGCCGAGCACCGCGCCCGCGCCCCTGGTACTGGTACAAGACCAAAACCGAGCCATCCACCGGCGACATGATCGCCAAGCTCCGGCGCGTCCTCATCGCCGCCAAATATCAGCCGGCCCACCCTGGCGGGTCAACCCCAGCAGAAATCCACGCCGTTCAGCCGACCTGGGCAGACGCTGCCGCGTAACCGCGAAAATCGAGAGCTTGCGAAGCCGCCTTCTATGCTGCTCGCCCTCGCATGGTGAGAGATGCGGGATGCCGTTCGCCTCGGCGAACCGGTGCACCTCGGCCACGCAGGCATCGCCGATCTTCCCGAACGCCGCCGACGACGGGATCGCGTAGCCGCGCTGCCAGCGCAGGAACCGGCAGACCCAGCCGACGGTCTGCAGCTTCGGCACGTACGCCTGAAGGAAGATCCTGTCGACCGAACGGCAGGTGAGCCGCACGTGATCCCGCAGTAGAGTCGCATAGTCGGCCATCACAACCTCCAGGTGTCAGATACCAGGAGGCTAGAGGCCCACACCAGCGAGGAGGCCACCCTAGCCCGGCGGCCTCCTCGCCGTATCTCACACCCGATCACCACGAGCGCGGCAGCTCCAGGCGCAGCCGCGACCCTTGGCGGTATGAGGCTCGCTCGCTACCCCTAGCTAGCGCACCCGACGCCCCTGTCGCTCCCTACCAGCAATCCGCAGGCGGCTGAGCTCGGCGGCGGGCGGCGGCGGCGGGTGAGGTCGTTGGATGGCTGCCAGGGGTTGTGGTAGCTGCACCAGAACGGCAGCCATGCTTCTGCCGCTGCCACCAGGCGTCAGCCGCGGCGGGGACCACCGTGCGCTAGCGCCGCCAGCCCAGCCGACCCGGCCCGACTGCGGCGCTGCCAGGCGGCCCAGCCGCGGCCACACCCGTACGACAGCGCGCCAAGGACCCCGACAAAGAACCCGACCGGCCAGTTGTAGAGGTATGACGCTGCGATTGCAAGCCAGACAGTCATCAGGGCTATGGCCACAGAGAGGACCATCGCGAGCAGCGGCCGGCTAGTGACCGACCGTGCGGCCGCCGGCGGGCCGATCATCAGGCTAAAGATCAGCAGGGCGCCCACGACCGGGATGGTCATGGCGGTGGCCAGGGCGACGATCACGAGGAAGAGCATCTCGACGCGGTGCGCGCGGATGCCCCTCGCCTCGGCCACCTCCGGCATGATGGACGACAGCAGAAGCGGCCGGTACACCACCACGATCGCCCCGATGCAGCCGAGCCCGAGCAGCGCGATCGGCAGGATCTCGGTGCTGCTCACGCCGAGGACCTCGCCGAACAGCAGCGAGTAGATCTCCGGCTCGTACTCGGTGGTCCTGGACAGGAAGGCCGCGCCGAGGGCAAGCATCATGACCAACGCGAGCGCGGTCGCGACGTCGTGCCGCCCGCGGCGGCCCATTGACCCGATGCCGAGAGCGCCCAGCAGGGAGAACACCGCCAGCCCGATGAGGGTGTTGATGCCGAGCAGGGCTGCCCCCGCCGCGCCGGCAAACGCGCCCTTGGGGATCGCGTGGGCGGGAAACGCCGAGCCGCGCAGCACGACGAAGTAGCCCACCGCGCCGGCGACAACGGCGACGATCGTGGCGGAGATCCAGGCGGTCATCATGAAACCTGCCGCGAACATGACCCCTCCCTTCGCATCGGCACCGGTCTGGTCATGCGCCGATCCGCTCCCGCGCCGGAGCCTCGGCCGGTGTGACGGCACCACCTCGGCGGGCAGCCCGGGCGACCGGCAGCCCGGACACCAGATAGCTCAGGAAGACGACCCCGACGATGAAGAAGCTGACCGGCAGGCCCTCCCGACTCGTGCCCCAGTAGTAGGAGTCGTAGGCCAGCAGGATGCCGGCCCACGTGGCGGCGACGCCGAGCAGGCACGCCAGCCCAACCGCGCGGGCTACCCGCTTGGTTACCCGCAGTGCGGTTGCGGCCGGCCCGATCAGCAGCGCGGTGGACAGGATCGCCCCGATGGCCAGCGACGACAGGCCTACCGAGACGGCGAGGGCCAGCATGTACAGCAGGCCGACGAGCCGGACGGGAACCCCGCGCGCCGCGGCGATGTCGGGGCTGACCGTCGTGAGCAGGAGCGGCCGGCAGGCCACGGCGATGGCCGCCAGCGCCACGGCGCCCAGGATCACGACGACCAGGACGGTGCCGCTGGTCGTGGTGAAGATAGAACCGAACAGGATCTGCTGCGGCGCTCCGGTCGTCGCGCCGGTCGTGCTGGTCAGATAGAGGAACAGGGCCGACAGGCCGATGGCGGCGCCGAGCACGATCCCGGTGGCCAGATCGCGCCCGCGCAGCCGCCGGACGCCGATCATGTCTATCGCGGCCGCGCCGACGATGCCGAGGCCCACGAAGCCGGCGACCGGGCTCAGACCGATCAGCAGCGCCGCGGAGCCGCCGGCGGCCGACACGTCGCCGAGGGCGTGACCACCGAAGGACTGACCGCGCATCACGGTAAAAACGCCAGTTACCGCGGACACGATTGCGACCAGGCCGCCGACGATCAGGGCGACGTGCACCTGCGGACTGGCGAAGAATCCCGGCTCGAAGATTGCGGAATACAGCTCGTGCATGGTCATCAGTCCGCTCCGGTGAGCGGTACCGGCGCGGCGCCGTCGCCGGCGACCACCAGCACTCGCCCATGCACGCGCAGCACCTCGACGTGATGCCCGTACAGTGCGCTGAGCGTCTCGGTCGTGATGACCTCCCCGACGGGACCGCTGGCGGCGCGACCGGAAGCCAGGTAGACGACCCGGTCCAGCACCGGCAGCAGCGGGTTCATCTCGTGCGCGGAGAGCAGCACGGCGATCTGCTGCTCCCGGGCGATCCGCGCAAGCAGGGTGACGATCTCCTGGCTGCTGCGCAGATCGAGGTTGGCCAGCGGCTCGTCGAGCAGCAGCAGCCGCGGGCGGCTGATCAGTGCCTGGGCGATGAGCACGCGCTGTTGCTCGCCGCCGGAAAGGTTCCCGACCCTGGCGTCGGCGAACCGGTCAGCATCCACCGAGTGCAGGATTTCGCGGACCGCCTCGGCCCGCTGCCGCGACGGCAGGCGCAGCCCGTAGCGATCGCCGTCGGCGCCGAGCGCGACCAGGTCCCTGGCCCGCATCGGCATGTCGGGATCGAGCAGCACCTTCTGCGGGACATACCCGATCGGCTGGTGCCGCGACCGCCGCTGCCCGTGCACGCTGACCCGGCCGACGGCGGGCCGCTGCAGGCCCAGGATCACGCGCAGCAGCGTCGTCTTCCCCGCGCCATTCGGTCCGATCAGGCCGGTGAACTCCCCCGCGCCGATGCTGAAGCTGACCTGGTCGAGGATCTGCCTACCCGACAGGGCGACGCTGACCTGGTCAACGTCCAGGACCGGCACTGTCGCTGACATGGTGCGGTCGTCGGTCGTCATAGGTGCTGGGTCGAGACCTTGCTGATCACGGCCTTCTCGATGGCATGCACCTCGGCGAGCATCCAGGACTGGTAGGTGTAGCCGGGCGCTGGCATGGTCTCATACACGCCGACGACGGGCACGCCGTTCGTGACCGCGTTCTGCCGGACGGACGCGGTGAGGCCGTCGACGACCTGCTGGTTGTAGGCGAACAGGTCGACCTTGTGGTGGCTGAAGAAGGTGTTCTCCAGTGCGATGTCCTCCGGGCTCGGGTCAACGCCGTTCATGATGTCGGCCTGGAAGACGAACGGAGTGAGGTTGTCGATCCCCAGCGCGGTAAGCAGGTAGTCCGCCACGGGCTCGGTGGTCGCTGCGGTCACGCCGACGTGCGCCGCCCTGAACTGGGCGATCGCGGTGAGCCACGGGGTCAGCGAGGCATCGAACTTCGTCAGGTTTGCCTGGAAGTAGGCCTTGTGCGCGGGCTGGATGGCCGACAGGTCGGCCGCCATCGCCCTCGCCGTGGCAGGCATCGTCTTCGGGTCGTACCAGAGGTGCGGGTTGGGCGTGCTGTCTGACAGGCCGAGCAGATTCTGGACCACGATCAGCTTCCGGCTGAAGCTGGGGGACGCCGACTCGATCTTGTTGATCCAGGTGTCGTAGCCGATCCCGTTCTGAACGATGAGCTGCGCCGAGCTCACTTCGCGAGCCACCTCCGGGCTGGCCTCGAACGAGTGCGGGTCGGTGTTCGGGTTGTCCAGGATGGCCGACACGCGCACGTACTTCCCGCCGATCTGGCTGAGCACGTTGGCGTACTCATTCTCCGCTCCGACAGCGCTGATAACGCCGGCGCTGGTTGCGGCGCTGCCGCTGCCGTCCAAGCCACAGCCCGAGACGGCCACGGCAACCGTGGCGACTGCCCCGACCATCGCCGCCGCGCGGCTCCGCCTGGCGTATC
Source organism: Streptosporangiaceae bacterium (assembly GCA_050698875.1). Taxonomy (GTDB): domain Bacteria; phylum Actinomycetota; class Actinomycetes; order Streptosporangiales; family Streptosporangiaceae; genus JAJYUU01. Next base: position 10,772 of record JBOHCP010000028.1, read on the forward strand.
CGCGAGCACGCCGGCTCACAGCCCGGCGGTCGGTCCCGCTACCTGAGGGAGTCTGCATAGAAGTACAATATAGTCTGAGACTGAGTCTCAGAGCAAGCCGACTGACCAACCCGAGCAGGCCACCACCTCAAGCGGCCTGCCGAGTGCATAAACGGATCCGCAAGTGTTTATATATTGTCGTGGCAGTGTCAGCGCAGACGAAGGCCTTCCAGGCGGCCGGCGAGCTGCTCCGGGTGCTGGCGGCACCCGTTCGGCTGGCGATCGTGATGGAGCTAGCCGAGCAGCCCAGGTTCGTCCACGAGCTCGTGGAGCGCCTCGGGCTGAGCCAGCCGCTGGTATCCCAGCACCTGCGGGTGCTGCGCGGAGCCCGGCTGGTCGGGGTAGAACGGCAGGGGCGCGAGGCGGCGTACTCGCTGACCGACCAGCACGTTGCTCATATCGTCGCCGATGCCGTGCAGCACAGCAGGGAGGAGCAGTGACAACAGCCGACCACGACACCGATCAGGGCCACCGGCACGACGAACACCAGCATGGCCCTGGCTGCGGCCACGCGAGCGTGCAGCGCGAAGGACACGTCGACTACGTGCACGAAGGCCACGCCCACACACCGCACCACGGGCATTATGACGAGCACCCGCTGCCGCACCTGGCTCACCCCCAGCACGAGCACGAGCACGGGCCGGACTGCGGCCACCGGGCCGTGCCTCACGAACACCACGTCGACTACGTGCACGACGGACACCGGCACGCCGTCGACGGCGATCACTACGACGAGCATTAGAGCAGCCGCGCACAAGGGGAGTCAGGAAAGCGTCATGTCAGCCGATAAACTCGCCGGCGATCTGCACGGCGTAGCCGAGCGACGGTTGCGGCGTGTTGACCAGCGATACACCAGTGGCCGGCGAGCCATCGTCGAGCTGCTGGTGAGCGCGCGTCATCCGGTCAGCATCGGCGACATCGCCGAGCGCCTGCCAGACCTGCCGCGCAGCTCCGCGTATCGGCACCTGACCGACCTGCAGGCCGCCGGGCTGATCCGGCGAGTCGCGGCCAGCGACGAGTTCACCCGCTTCGAACTGGCCGAGGATCTCACCGAGCATCATCACCACCTGCTGTGCGTCAGCTGCGGCAAGGTCACCGACGTCACCCCGCCAGCGGGCTTCGAGCACCAGGTGGCGGACGCCGTCAGCGATCTCGCGGCTGCGGAGGGCTTCCAGCCCCAGAGTCACCGGCTCGACATACTCGGCCTGTGCGCGGGCTGTCAGTAGCTCGCGCTGGGCGTTACACGACGCCCGCTTGGCGGCGCATGAAGTAGCACATCATCGTGTCGCCCTGGATCGCTCCCTCGACGGTGCGCACCAGCTCGCTGATCGCCGGAGTGCACGCCATCTTCTCGCCCTGACCGGACACCCGCCACCCGTCGGCGCCGAGCAGGTTCGCGGACCGGAGCAGGCCATGGCAGCCCTCAAGCAACCGGGGCTTGCCCGACTTGTCGATGACCACGCAGACTGCGGGAGCAGGCCCGACCGTGTGCACGACGTAGATATATCCGTACTCCCAGGCAATCATCAGTCAGGCTCCTCGTTGCCACGGCGTCCGCTGTCACTGCACACGCACCTGGATCGCGTGCACAGCGGACACGCTAAGCATCGCTGGCGTCGCGGTGTCTGGCTAGCCGGATATCGTCCGAAGTGCTGTGCGGCGGTGCTGGCTCGAAGGCATTGCTCATCCAGCCGTGACTGAGACCGCTCGACAGCGAGGGTCGCGTAGGGTCGGTGTCATGTGCCGCAGCATCAAGACTCTCCGCGAGCCGTACACCGAGCAGGTCACCGATGCCGATGTGCGTGCCGCCGCGCTCCAGTACGTGCGGAAGATCAGCGGCTTCCGGGCCCCGGCCAGCCACAACGCGGCGGCGTTCGAGCACGCCGTGGCCACGATCGCCGCCGCGACCCAGGACCTGCTCGACCAACTTGAGGTGCGCGGACAGCGCGCCGCATCCTGAGGAGAGCCATGCCGAGTGACTGGAACGCGAAGGTGATCGAGGAGTTCCGTGCCAACGGCGGGGCCGTGGCGAACTTCGGCGGCCCGCTGCTCCTGCTGCACACCACCGGCGCCCGGACGGGCCGGGAGCACACGACGCCGGTGATGTACCGGAAGGTCGACGGCGGATACGCGGTGTTTGCGTCCTTCGCTGGTCAGCCGCGGAACCCGGCCTGGTATCACAACCTGGTCGCGAACCCGGACGTGCAGGCCGAGATCGGCACTCAGACGCTGCGGCTGAACGCCCGCGTCGCCGGCGACGCCGAGCGCGAGCCGATCTGGACCGCGCACAAGGCCCAGTTCCCCGGCTTCCAGGAGTACGAGGACAAGACGACGCGGCAGATCCCCGTCGTGATCCTTGAGCCCGCCAGCTAGGCGCCAGCCACCCAGCGTGATGTCGGCGCGAACTAGCTGACCGGACTTGCTGACGTCCAGGGCCAGCTCGACGGTTCCGGTCGCGCCTGTCAGCCGGACCGTGGAGCTCGTGCTGCCATTCCCGGCGAGGTAGCTGTCGAGGGCACAGGTCCCGGCCCAGGCGTAGGCCATCCGCAGCTGGCGCAGCCAGGAACCCGAGGGCGCCGGCACCGGGCCTGACGTCCGGCACGCTGACTGGCGGGCGGTCCCGGCGGCGGACGTGAGCAGCGCGGCGAGAAGCTGCCCGGCCAGTGCCCCCGCCGGCGCGTATGTGCCGCTCGCCAGCACGATCACGCCCAGCCCGGTGGCGGGATGCCAGCGCAGCCGGCCGCGATGCTGTCGACAGCGCCACCGTCACCTGCATGTTTCTCCTTAGCATCCAGATGTGCGGCCGGCGCCTGCGGGTCAGCCTGCCGGGACCGCGAGCGCCAGGTCCTCGGCCACGGCGGAGTCGGCCACGTCAAGCAGCCGGCAGCCGGCCCGGATCTCGAACCGCGCCTGCGCCGGGGAGTACACCCCGGCCAGCCAGCGCCGGGTCGCGGCGCCGAAGATGGCCTGCACCACCGGCAGCAGCTGCCGCTGCTCGCCGCTGATCGGCCGCCCGGCACCGGCGACGTGCTCGAGCATCTGCAGGTGCAGGTGCTCGACCTGCTCCATCACCCCGCCATAGCTCCGCCTGGTCTCGCTGATGACGCGGCTCAGCGCGGCGGTGACGCGCGGCTCGCGCTGCTGGGCGCGGAACTCCCGCAGCAGGTGATTGGTGACGCGCTCGCGCGCGCTCGCGCCGCGCGGCACCTCCGCGGTGATCCGAGCGAGCGCGGCCGTGTAGCGGCTGAGCAGGATACCGAGCAGCACGTGGTCCTTCGCCGGGAAGTACCGGTACAGCGTGGCCACCGACACGCCGGCGCGCTGCGACAGGTCCTTCATCTGCAGCGCTTCCTCGCCGCCGGCCGACAGCATCACCGTCGCGGCAGCCAGGATCCGGTCGTGCCGGCCGTGCTGAGCGGCGGTCGACGGTACGGCGGGCCCTGCCTGCGGCACCGCGATCAGGCCGCCGTCAGATCCCGAGCGAGTCCGCCAGCCGGTCGAGCTGGTCGCCCGGCCCGCCAAGCAGCACCTTGTTCGACAGCCCGTTCTTGTAGTACAGGTGCGCGTCGTGCTCCCAGGTGAAGCCGATACCGCCGTGCAGCTGGACGGTGTCGACGACGGCCTCCGCGTAGGCGGTGGCCAGCAGCACACGCGCGACGGACGCTGCCACGGGGAACCGGCCTGGCTCGGCGTCCCCGGCCCTGGCTGCGTCCCTGAGCGCCGCGTTCCCCAGCTCCCACGATTTCTCCATGTCGGCGAGCCGGTGCTTGACCGCCTGGAACGCGCCGATCGGCTGCCCGAACGCCACCCGGATCCTCGCGTACTCGGCGGTCATGTCGAGGCACGCCTTCATGGCGCCGGCGGACTCCGACGCGAGTGCCAGGTTCGCCAGGTCCTGAGCCCCGCCGACGGCCGCCGCGGCGTCCCCGGCAAGCGGCCGAGCCGGAGTGCCGCGCAGCGCGACCCTGGCCAGCGACCGCGAGTGGTCGACCGCGGTCAGCCGGGTCGCCGTCAGCCCGTCAGCGCCGGCGTCGACCAGGTACAGCCCGATGGCGCCATCCGCCTCGGCCGGCACCACGAGCACGCTCGCCTCCGCGCCGTTCAGCACCGGCGACACGGTTCCGGTGAGCGTCGGCCCGACCGGCGAGCCCGACGCCGTCACCCACCCGCCGGCGCGGCTGGCCACCGCGAGGGCCGCGATGAGCTCGCCGCCGGCAATTTTCGGCAGCAGTTCCGCCCTGGCCTCGTGGTCGTCGAGTCGCAGCAGCACCTCGGCCGCCAGCAGGCTGGCGAGCAGCGGTGAGGCGACCAGGCCGGCGCCCAGCTCGGTCAGCGCGACCGACAGTGCGGAGTACCCGGCCCCGACGCCACCGTACGACTCGGGGATCGTGAAGCCGGCCAGGCCGAGCTGGGCGGTCAACTGCTTCCACACGTCACCGTCGTACGGCTCACCGGAGGCGATGAGCTGCCGCAGCGACGCCAGCGGGCTGCGGTCGGCTACGAACTTACGTACCGACTCGGCGAGCGCCCGCTCTTCGTCGGTGAGAATAAGTGCCATCGGTGGTCTCCCTCGTGCCGCCGGTTGCTCAGTTCTGCCGCTGCGTCCCGACGCGCAGCTGATTGAACGGGGTGGACCGGTCGACGCCGGGATCCTTGGCGAGGCCGAGCACCCGCTCGCCGATGATGTTGCGCTGGATCTCGCTGGTGCCACCGGCGATCGCGCTGCCCGGCGCCGCGACGATCATCGTCGTGACGGCGGCGAGCTCGTCGCTGTCGAACCCCGCTAGCTGGTCACCAAGCACGTCCGCCGCGACGGTCCCGGCGAACCGGCCGAGGTCGGAGCCGGCCAGCTTGGCCACCGAGCCGCGCGCGCCCGGCATCCGGCCGGCCTGCGCTTCCTCCCGCAGCAGCGTCGCGAAAAGCCCCACCGCGCGCCCCTTCGCGTACAACTCGGCCAGGCTGCGGCGCACGCCAGGCTCACTGGTCCGGCCGAGTCCGGCGGCCAGGTCGCGCAGCGACTCGTAGCCAAGCGGATTAGTGCGCCCCGCCGACATCGTGCCGATCGCGATGCGCTCGTGCCGCAGCATCACGACCGCGGCATCCCAGCCCTTGTTCTCCTCGCCGATCAGCGCGTGGGCCGGCATCCGGACGTTGTCGAAGAACACCTCGTTGAACGGCGAGTGCCCGGTCGCGACCTTGAGCGGCCTGACCGTGACACCGGGCGCGTGCATGTCCACGATGAACATGCTGATGCCGCTGTGCTTGGGCTTGCTGGGATCGGTGCGCGCGATGATCGCGCCGAAGTCACTGTACTGGGCGCCCGACGTCCAGACCTTCTGCCCGCTGATCACCCACTCGTCGCCGTCCCTGACGGCGCTGGTCTGCAGGCCTGCTACGTCGGAT
>JBOHCP010000029.1:0-16167 GCA_050698875.1 Streptosporangiaceae bacterium
TACCTGGTCCGGCCGACGCCGGCCGGCACCCGCGGCGCGGCCGCGGGCTGGCAGCCGGCCGGCGAGCAGCTGCGGCTGGAGAACGAGACCTTCGTCGTCGAGGCAGATCCCGATCGCGGCGGCACGCTCAGCCGGGTGCTGGACAAGCGGTCGGACACTGAGCTGCTGCAGCCGGGCGGCGGCGGTAACGAGCTCGTGCTGCAGCCTGAGCACCCGGCGCACCCGCGCTGGGCCGAGGGCCCTTGGCTGCTGTGCCCGGCCGGGCCGGGTACAGGCACGACGGCCCGTCCCGCGGTGGTCAGGGCCGAGCGCTGCCCGGTCGGCAGCAGGATCGTGGCCACCACGGAGCTGGCCGGCCTGCACGTCACTCAGGAGACCCTGCTGTGGCACGGGGCCGACCGGGTTGAGTTCTTTACCCACGTCGACGGCTCGATCGGCCAGGATCACCTGCTGCGCGTGGTGTTCCCGGTCAGCGTGCCCGGCGGGCTGCCGGTCTACCAGACAGCCCTCGCGGTCATCGGGCGGCCGCCTGGCCCCATCGACAGCGACGTAGCCGAGCACCCCTATACCCTCGACTGCCCGGCGAGCGAGTGGCTGGCCGTGGGCTCGACCGCGGCCGTCCGGCTGACTGGTGCCGACGGCAGCGCGCAGCTGCAGGCGATCGGGGTAGCGGAGGTGATCGCGCCGCCGGCCCTGCGCGGGCTCGTCCGCGACCTCATGGTCGCCCTGGCCGGGCGGGGCGTGACGGCCACCTGCTCGCAACCGGGCGGCCCCAGGTACGGCTACTCCGAGCTCGACTCCAACCTGCCCGACTTCCGGATCTGCGTAGGCGGGCCCGCCGATAACGCGCTGACCGCGCAGGTGCTGGCCGCTGCCGGGCCGGGCGCGGCCGAAGCGCTCGAGGCGCGGCTTGCGGCCGATGGCAGGGCCCGGCTGTGGCTGCCTGCGCAGCGCAGCCGCGCCGACGCGTTCGGGCCGGGAGCCGACCTGCGCGGGCCGCTCGACCTGCCGGTGCTCATCGTCGCCGGTGCCGACCTCGGGGCGGAGACGAGCAGCCTGATCGACGACCTCGCCGACGCCGTGATCGAGGCGTCCTCGCTGCCCGCGACGGCAGCTGATGCCGCTGCGCGGGGTTCTCCGGCGTCGCCCCCCCTTGCCGACGCCGCCGGAGGTGCCGCTACCGCCCTGGCCGGGCACACGGTCGGCCTGCTCAACCGGGGCACGCCGAGCGGGCTGGTCACTCCGCAGGGCCAGCTCAGCATGGCCCTCATGCGCGCCTGCAGCAGCTGGCCGTCCGGGGTCTGGATCGACGGCAAGAAGCGGACCTCCCCGGACGGCGCGAGCTTCTCCTGGCAGCACTGGAGCCATACGTTCGAGTACGCGCTCGCCGCCGGGCCTGGCGACTGGCGCACGGCGGGTTTCCCGGCGGCGGGCCAGGATTACAACTACGACCTGCTCACCGTCGTGACCGCGCTGCACGCGGGCCCGCTGCCTGCCCGCGCCCTGCTGGCCGGCGTGGAGCCAGCCGCCGTGCTGCTGTCGGCGGTCAAGCCGCACGGCAACCCGCTGTACCCAGGCGCGCAGCCCGATCCGGGGGCAGGGGTGACCGTGCGGCTGCGGGATATCGGTGGCGCCGGTCCGGTGACGGCCCGGCTGAGCCTGTTCACCGGGCTGGCCGGTGCGGCGCTGACCAGCCTCTGCGAGGACGGCCCCGGCGCCGCCGTACCGGTCACGCCGGACGGCGCGACCGTCGATGTGCCGTCGACGGGTCTGGTCACCGTCCTCGTCACGCCGGGCCGCGCCTGGCTGGCAGTGCCCGCCGGGCCGCTGCCAGCCGGGCCGCTGCCAGCCGGGCCGCTGCCAGCCGACACCGAGCCGGCTCAGCCGGTATTCGCGCGGTACTGGCTGCACGGCAAGGGACCGGCCCCGGCCGGCAACGTGCCCGTCGCCGTGCACCTGTCCCCCGGCATGGTGAGGCTCGACGACGGGCCCGCGGTGCTGACACTCACCGTCGCGTGCGGCCCGGAGCCCGCCACGGGCCACGTCCGGCTCGAGGTGCCCGCCGAGATCGACCTCGCGCCGGCGGGCCCGCTCCGCTACGACCTCGCGCCGATGGGCTACCTGTCCGTCGCCCTCACCGCTACCGCCAGGACCGGCACGACAGCCGGCCGCCGATTCGTGACGGCCCAGATCGACGGCCCGGCCGGCCAGCTGCTCGAGGACAGCGCGCTGCTGGCAATCGGCCAGCCAGCCCCGCCCGGCCGGGACCTTCCGGCGTCGCAGCTGCAGGCGATGCACGACGCCGCGAAGACCGCGACGGCGGGCGAGCTGGACCTCAGCGTCGTCAGCCCGACGGCGGTGCTGCGACCCGGCGGGGCCGGCGCGGTCGAGGTGCTCGTCCGCAACCGGACCGGCTCGGCTGTCCGCGGCGAGGCGCAGCTGATCTCACCGCATGGCAGCTGGCGGCGGGCAGCTCCGTGGACGCGGGGCTTCGCGCTGGCCGCGGGCGCGGCTGACACGCTGCGCTTCGACCTCGGGGCGCCGGCCACCGCCCGGCCTGGCGAGCAGTGGTGGGCCATCGTCAAGGTCATGTATTTCGGTCGCGTGCTCTACAGCGAGCCCGTCGAGGTGACGGTCAGGTAGCGCTGCAGAACGCCCTGACCAGTGAGACACTGGCGTTTTACCACCAGAAGAAGCACCGAAGCGGCAATGACGGCAGAAACGTTACAGCGCGTGGGCAATCTCCCGGCGGAGCCGAATAGCTTCGTGGGCCGCGATCGCGACCTCGGCGACCTGCGCCTGCTCGTGAGCAGGGTGCGGGCGCTGACGTTGTGCGGTCCTGGCGGCATCGGCAAGACCAGGCTGGCGATGCGTCTCGGCTGGCAGCTTGCGGATGAGTTCCCCGACGGCGTCTGGCTCGTCGAGCTGGCCGCGACCAGCGACCCGGCTCTCGCCGCCCGCCAGGTCGGCACGGCGCTGGGCATCAGCGAGGAGCACGGCAGGCCCGCCGCTGCCACCCTCGGGGACGCCCTGCGCGGCCGGCAGCTGCTGCTGATCCTTGACACCTGCGAGCACGTCGTGGACGCGATCGCCGACCTGGTCCACGACCTCATCTCCAGCTGCCCGCAGCTGCGCGTCGTGGCCACAAGCAGGGAGCCGCTGCGGGTCAGGGGCGAGACGGTCTGGCGCGTGCAGCCCCTGTCGCTGCCTACCCATACGTGGTCTCCCGGTGGTCCCGCCGAAGCTGACGCCGCCGCGGACGAGGCCGTCCGCCTGTTCGCCGATCGTGCCGCGGCGGTCCGGCCGGGCTTCGCGCTCACCGCGGATAACTGGGCACAGGTGGTCCAGATCTGCCGGACGCTCGACGGCGTGCCGCTGGCCATCGAGCTGGCGGCCGCGCGGATCCGGGCGCTTTCGGTCGAGCAGATCGCCGCCAGGCTTGACGACCGATTCCGGCTGCTGGCGTCTGGCGACCGGACGGCGCCGCCGCGGCAGCAGACGCTGCAGGCCGCCGTCGACTGGAGCTTCGAGCTGCTGACGCCAGACGAGCAGACCCTGCTCCGGCGGCTGTCGGTGTTCGCCGGCTGGAGTCTGGAGATGGCCGAGCAGGTCTGCGCCGACGAGCACATCCCGGTTTCGAGGGTGCTCGACCTGCTGGCCGCGCTCATCGACAAGTCGCTGGTCGCGCTCGAGGATGAGCTGGCGGGCGACGCCCGCTACCGGCTGCTTGACACGATCCGGCAGTATGCAGCGGACCGGCTCGCCGCCTCCGGCGAGGCGGCTTCCATCCGCGACCGACATCTGGGTTGCATGCTCGCGTTCGCCGAGGACATGGACATGCGGGCGTTCCGGCGCGGCGCACTCACCAGGCTCGAGCAGGTCGAGCTGTACCACCGGGCATCCGCCGAGCAAGGGAACTTCCGGGCCGCCCTGAGCTTCTGCCTGGAATCCAGGGACGCCGAGCACGGCCTTCAGCTGTGCGCCGCGCTCCGGCCGCTATGGGTCATCAATGGCGAGGCGACCGAAGGCCTGGCGTGGTACCGGAGGTTCCTGACGCTCGACGAACCGGTGGCAGCCGGTGTGCGCGCCCGTGCGCTGATGACGAAGGCGGAACTTGCCTTCGAGCACCAGGACTACCTGGCCGCAGCCCGCGGCGCGCAGGCTGCCGTCGCAATGTGCGGGGCGTACCGGGCTGCTAACCCCGCGTGTGGCCTGCGCATCCTGGCGGCTCTTAGCTTGCGGGCGGGCCTGGTGGAGCAGGCGCTCGCGCAGGCCGACGCTGCAATCGCCGCCGCGATCGCGCACGCCGACGACTGGGAGCAAGGCCTGGCGCACGTGGCTCGGGCCACGGTTCTCGCGCGGATCGGGCAGCTCGGCGACGCACAGACTGAGTACGAGATCGCTCTCGGTCTGCTAACCGACCACAACCTCTGGGGCATCGCGAACGCCCTGTATGGGTTCGGTAGCCTCGCCAGGGTCCGGCGCGACAACGCGAGCGCGCTCCGGCACTTCCGCGCGGCCCTGGAATTGTTCGCCGAACTAGGTGCCCGGCCGGAGATTGCGCGATGCCAGTCCGCGATCGGCTGGGTCGCGCTCGACGAGCTCGACGTGCCGACCGCGACGGCGAGTTTCGCCGAGAGCCTCGAGCTCAGCGTGGCCACCGGTCAGCGGCTCGGGATCGCCCGCGGCATCGAGGCGTTCGCCGCGCTCGCCGTGGCCCGCGGCGACGACACCACCGCCGTGCGCCTGGAGGGAGCCGCCGGCGGGCTGCGCGAGGCGGCCGACCTGGTTCGCTCGGCGGCACCGCAGGCTGGCCTCGAAGGACTGCTCGCCGCCGCGCACCAGCGGCTCGGGCCGGACCTCGCCGCAGACCTGATTGCCGAGGGCCGCCGGCTGAGCACCCCCGAGGCGGCGAGTTACGCGCTCCAGTGCGCGCCGCCCGCCGGGACCGCGACCCGGGCACCAGGCGACGGCGCGGCGTCCGCGTCCGGGCTGACCGCCAGGGAACAGGAGATCGCGCTGCTCATCGCCCGCGGGCTGTCCAACCGCGGTATCGGAGAAGAGCTGTTCATCAGTCCCGCCACCGCCGCCAGGCACGTCGCCAACATCATGGGCAAGCTGGGGCTGAACTCGCGCGCACAGGTCGCCGCCTGGGTCGTCAGCCAGGCTGCCCGGTAACGGGCTCCGGCGTACACACAAAGCTGACGCACTGATCATCGCGTGCATAGCCAGCCAGGTCGCGCGCCAGATATGTAGTCGGCCAGATCCGCCAGCCTGCACGTTTCTGCTGGCTCCGGCGCCGGAACTGCATAGCGGAATGGCCTATTCGGTCGATGCTGCCGCCTGCCCTCGGTCCCTAGCGTGGAGGCATATCGAGGGTCGTTGTGGTGGCCGGCCGTCAGAGGGGGACGGCCGGCCGCCGACTCCGAATACATACCCGGCTACATAATCCTGACGATGTGGCCATGGGCAGCGCGGTCGTACGGTCGTGATGATCGGACTGCGAGCGGACGGGGCTTGATGTGCGGCCGGTGGCGAAGGTGACGGACATGACGGTGACACAGATGACGGCGACGGACCTCACGGTGACGCAGCAACTGGTCGAGGCGGCGGCCGGGCACGGCAGTCATGCCGCGCTGATCGGACCGGTCGTGAGCGAGCCCTGCACCTATGCGGACCTGGCGAGCATCATCAAGCGCGCCGCTGCCGGACTCGCCTGGCGGGGGCTGCGGCCGCGCGACGTCGTGGGCGTGTACGTGCCCGACGTGGCCTCGTACGTGCTCGCCTGCCACGCGATCGGCGCCGCCGGGGGCATTCCGTGCCCGGTCAGCCCGGACCTGTCGGTCGGGGAGGCGGCTGGTCAGCTCGCCGACTGCGGCGCGCGGATGCTGCTCACTGCGGCACCGCTTGCCGCCGTTGCGCTCGCCGCCGCGGACCGCTCCTGGGTGCGGCAGGTGATCTCGTTCGGCGAGGCGCCCGCCACGACGCCGTTCAGCTCGCTACTCGGCATGGGCTCACTGCAGCCGCCCGCCGCCCGCCCGCACGACCTCGCGCTGCTGCCCTACCGGCGCACCACCGACGGCGCGCTGCACCCGCTCGGACTGACGCACCGTGATCTTGCTGCCCAGCTCACCGAGTTGCGCAGCACCGCCGATGTAACCGAGCGGGACGTCGTGCTGACGGCGCCGCCCATCGGCGACGGCCGGTCCTACACCGCGCTGGTCGATCACGCCCTGCTGCGCGGCGCCACCGTCGCGGCGGTGGCCGGCGCGGACGAGCTGGCCACGGCGGCGACGGAGCACGGCGGCACCGCGGCGATCGTGCCGCTCGGCGTCCATGTGCCGAGCGCCGAGTCGCTCCGGCTGTTCGCGGTCGCCTAGTCCGGTCACAGCACGCTGCGCAGCGCGACCTGGCACAGTTCTGGCAGCTTCTGCTCGGCCGCGACAGCCGCGAGCCGCACGCCGGCCGAGGCGAGTGCGAGGCCGTAGGCGGCGGAGCAGAGCACGAGCACGGGTGTCCGCAGCACCGCCGGAGCCGTGCTGGTGAACACGGCGGCCAGTATCGCGGGAGTGGCGGCGACGGCGACACCGCCCACGGTGGCGACGAGGCCGCCGAATGTGTACCCCCCGTATCCCTGCGCGGCCTGGCGCATGGGGCCGCCGGTTCGCCTGGCCATCGGGTAGGCAGCCGTGACGGTGAGGATGTTGGCCAGGCCGAGAGCCGCGCCGAGGCTGGCCAGGGCCACCGCGACGGCCGGTACCGCCTGCATCGGATGCCTGACCGCGAACGCGAGGCCGACGGAGATCGCGGTGAGCAGCGGTGCCGCGATCACGGCGAGCGCGATGTTCTGGCCCGAGAAGTAGGCCCGCAAGGAGCTGCGGCTGGTCAGCGCCAGCGCCTCGATGACGAAGGGCGGGCCGGTCAGGCCGACCGAGTTGGCGTGGAAGTACCCGACGAATCCGGCGCCGACGACGGCGCTGGCGATGACGACGCCGGGATGCTTGGGCTGACCCAGGATGGCGCTGGCGGATACGACGCCCATGATGACCGCGGTCATGGCCCAGTAGATGAGTGTCGTCGGGTCGCGGCGCTGGTAGATCCAGGACCGGGCGGCGACGGCGCCGCGCAGGCCGTACCTGGCCAGCGGCAGCACCCCGCCGTGCACTCGCGATGACTGAGTGGAGGTGTCGGCGGTGACCATGGCGCGGCTCAGCGATCGTATCCACAGCCAGCCGAGCACCACGACGACGGCGGCCAGCAGCGCCAGGCGCGCCACGGCGACGCCGGGCCGCCCGTCCGAGGCGTCCTTCATCGCGTGCGCGGCCAGGCCCGGCGGCAGCCACCGCATCCACACGTCGAAGCCCCGGAAGCTCGCTGCGGTGATCCCGCCCGCGGCGGCGGCCCTGGGTATCACCTGGCCGAGCAGCTCGATCAAGGCGAAGATCGGGATGATCAGAAGAGCGGCGAGGTCCTTGCCGCGGCGGGAGCGCAGCAGCCTGGCCATGCTGGTGGTCACCAGCCGCGCTAGCGTGACGCAGAACAGCACCTGCAGTACCACCGCGACTACCGCGACGAGCACGCCGAGCGCCCCGCGGGCCAGCCCGACGGTCACCCCGAGCAGGCCGAGCACGTTCGCCACCGGCCAGGCGCCGGTCGCCGACGCGGCCAGCAGTCCCACCGCGAGCGGACGCGCCCGCAGCGGATACGGCGCCAGCGTGGCCGGGTCGAGCGTGCCGTCCAGGCCGAAGGCAAAGATCGGCAGGGTGAGCCAGCCGAACGCGAAAAAGGTGAAGATGACCGTGGTCAGATCCACCGACGCGCTGCTGCCGCGGAACAGGGCCAGGACCGTGAAGCCCCCGACTGCGACCACCAGGGCGAAGAATGTGCTGGTGATGAATGATGCCTCCGCGGCTGTCGATGAGCGCAGCGCGTTCAGCAGCAGGCGCAGCTTCAACTGGACGAGGACCCGAGCCATGACAGCACCTCCTCGTCGCTAGCGCGCGGTCCGACCAGGTCGATGAACGCCTGCTGCAGGGTCTTGCCACCGCGCACCTCATCGGTGGTGCCGGTGGCGACGAGCTTGCCCTGGTCGATAATCGACACGTGGTCGCAGACCTGCTCGACCAGTTCCATCACGTGGCTGGAGAACAGGACCGTGGAGCCCGAGCGCACAAAGCGCGTCAGCAGCCGCCTGATCACATCGGCCGAGATCGGGTCTACGCCCTCCAGCGGCTCGTCAAGGAACAGCACCGACGGATTGTGGATCAGCGCGCACCCGAGTGCGGCCTTCTTGCGCATGCCGGTCGAGTAGTCGGCCACCAGCCGCTTGGCATCCGCCGTGAGATCGAGCACGTCCAGTATCTGCGTCGCCCGCGACCGCGCCTCCGCAGCCGGCAGCCCGCGCAGCCGGCCGGCGTACTCGAGCACCTCGGCGCCGCTCAGCCGGTCGAACAGCCGCGCCTCGGCCGGCACGACACCGATGATGGCCTTCGCGGCAACCGGATCGCTCCACACGTCGTGCCCGTTGAGCAGGATATGCCCGCCGTCCGGCCGGAGCAGGCCCGTCATCATCGACAACGACGTGGTCTTGCCGGCGCCGTTGGGACCGACCAGGCCGGAGAGCGAGCCGGCCGTGATCTCCAGATCGATCCCGGCGACCGCCTCCTTGGCGCCAAAGCTCTTGCGGAGCCCGCGCACCACGATGGCAGGCTCACCCGTCCGTTGCCGATCGTCGAGCTGACCGGCTACGTCACTTCCCGGTACGCCCATGACTGCCTCCTGCCGGCGCTTCCGGTCACTGTCAACAAACTGATATCATCATGATACATCGCAGGTATCAGTTCGGCACTGCCTTGCTGAGCAGGCTCGCCGCGCCGCAAGCTACGCCAGCGCCGTGCTTGACACGTGCGGCGGGCGGTTCTCGAACGGCGTGCTGAGCACGATCGTGGTGTGCGTCGAGACGTTGGCGGCAGCCCTGATCTCCTGCAGCAGGTCCTCGAGCGCGCCCGGCGACGCCACCCGGACCTTGAGGATGTAGCTGGCGTCGCCGGCCACGCTGTGGCACGCCTCGATCGCGGTCAGGTGCGCCAGGCGCTCAGGCGCGTCGTCGGGGGCAGCCGGGTCGAACGGCTTGATCGACACGAACGCGGCCAGCGGCAGGCCGATGCCCTCCGCGCTGACTACGGCACCGTACCCCTGGATCACGCCGCGCTGCTCGAGCCTGCGGACACGTTGCTGCGCGGCAGATACCGACAGGCCGGTCCGGCGGGCAAGCTCGGTGAAACTCATCCGGCCGTCCCGGGCGAGCAGCGACACTATCGTCGCGTTGATGTCCTCCACGCGGCAACGTTACGTGGCCGCGAACCCGCATGCCGGCGTGACATGATAACGAAATGATAACGGGGTTTACGCTACCGTAACATGACGCTCGCGGCGATGGTCGCGACAGCGGACGTACAGGTACGCTCCGGGCAGTCGGCCTGCCCCGAGGCCGCTGGCTCTCCGGAGTTGAGGTCTGTATGGCACAGATAGCGCTTGACCACGTCGACAAGGTCTACCCGGGCGGTGTCAAGGGCATCGATGACCTCAGCCTGGGCATTACCGACGGCGAGTTCATGGTGCTCGTTGGCCCGTCGGGCTGCGGCAAGTCCACCGCGCTGCGGTCGATCGCGGGCCTGGAGGACATCTCGGCGGGCACCATCACCATCGGCGACCGGGTGGTGAACGACCTGCCGCCCAAAGACCGCGACATCGCCATGGTGTTCCAGAACTATGCGCTCTACCCGCACATGACGGTCGAGCAGAATCTCGCCTTCGGCCTGCAGCAGCGCAAGACGCCCAAGGACGAGATCAAGCGGCGGGTCACCGACGTAGCCAAGATGCTGGGCCTGGAGGAGTACCTCAGGCGCAAGCCCGCCGCACTGTCGGGCGGCCAGCGCCAGCGCGTAGCGATGGGCCGGGCCATCGTGCGCGAGCCGCAGGCATTTCTCATGGACGAGCCGCTGTCCAACCTGGACGCCAAGCTGCGCGTCTCGATGCGCGCGTCGCTGTCCCAGCTGCACGACCGGCTCGGCGTGACCACCGTCTACGTGACCCACGATCAGGTCGAGGCCATGACCCTCGGGCAGCGCGTCTGCGTGCTCCGCGACGGGAAGCTCCAGCAGGTGGACACGCCGCAGGCGCTGTACAACGCCCCGGTCAACCTCTTCGTGGCCGGCTTCATCGGCTCGCCCGCGATGAACTTCACGGCGGCCAGGCTGGTTCGCGACGGCGGACCGGTCGCGGTCTTCGGCGGGTACGAGCTCGCCGTGCCCGACAAGCTCTTCCAGGCGCGCGCCGGCCTCGACAGCTACCTCGGTCGCGAGGTCATCCTCGGCATCCGACCGTCCGACTTCGAGGACGCCGAGCTCGCCGAGCCGGGCTGGCCACGGATGACGGTCCAGTCCAGCGTCACCGAGGAACTCGGCAGCGAGATCCACGTGATCTTCACCATCGACGCACCGCCGGTCAAGCACGCCAGCATCAGTGACGCCAGGGCCGACGACGGCGAGGACGGGACCATCCCGCTTACCGGTAACAAGACGCTCTGGACGGCCAGGGTCGCGGCGCGCAGCAGCCTCAAGCCTGGCTCGGCGGCCACGCTCGCGGTGAACACCGCCAACCTGCAGTTCTTTGACCCGGCGACCGGCCTGGCGATCGGCCACCCGGCAAACTAGCTGCCCGGCGCCAGCGCTCGGCCGATGACCATGCGCTGGATCTGGTTGGTGCCCTCGACGATCTGCAGCACCTTCGCCTCCCGCATGAGCCGCTCGGCCGGGAAGTCCTCGACGTAGCCGTACCCGCCGAGCACCTGCACGGCGTCGGTGGTGACGCGCATCGCGGTGTCGGTCGCCAGCAGCTTGGCCATCGCCGCCTGCGTGCCGTAGGGCAGGCCGGCGTCCTTGCGGCGCGCCGCGCTCAGGTAGAGAGCACGAGCGGCGGCCACCCCCGTCGCCATGTCCGCGAGCATGAACTGCAGCCCCTGGAACTCGATCACCGGCCGGCCGAACTGCGTCCGCTGCGCGGCGTAGGACACGGCGCAGTCCAGCGCCGCCTGCGCGACCCCGGTCGCGCACGCGGCGATCCCGAGACGGCCCGCGTCGAGGGCGGCCAGCGCGATCCTGAAGCCGTGCTCAGGCTCGCCGACTAGGTGCGCGGCCGGCACCCTGGCCGACTCGAACCTGACCTGCGCCGTGGGCGAGCTGCGCATGCCCATCTTGCGCTCCGGCGGAGCCGCCGACACCCCGTGCGTGCCAGCCGGGACGTGGAAGCAGCTGATGCCGCGGGACCGGCCCGACCCGCCGGGGTCGCCCGATGTGCGGGCGAACAGCGTGTAGAAGTCCGCCTGTCCGCCGTGCGTGGTCCAGGCCTTCACGCCGTCGATCACGAACTCCTCGCCGTCGGCGACCGCCCGGGTCGCCAGCGCCGCCGCGTCGGAGCCGCTGCCGGCCTCCGACAGGCAGTACGCACCCAGCAGATCGCCGCCGAGCATGCCGGGCAGCCACCGCGCGCGCTGCTCCGGCGTGCCCGCGGTCGCGATCGGGAAGCAGGTGAGCGTGTGCACGCTGACCCCGAGGCCGACGGCCAGCCACGCAGTCGCCAGCTCCTCGACGACCTGCAGGTAGGTCTCGTACGGCTGGCCGCCGCCGCCGTAATCCGCCGGGTAGGGCAGGCTCAGCAGGCCGGCCTTGCCGAGCGTGCGGAACTCCGCCCGCGGAAAGCATCCGTCGCGCTCGGCGTCCGCCACCCTCGGCCGCAGCTTTGCGTCGGCGATCTCCTTCGTCAGCGCGAACAGCTCGGTGGCGGCGTCGTCCCGCGCCTCGCGCGTGGCGCCGGGCATCAGGCCGGCACCACGATCAGCTCGCGGCTGACCTGGTTCAGCTGCTCGCAGCCTTCCTGCGTGCACACGACAATGTCCTCGATCCGTGCTCCGCTCGGCCCTGGGTAGATGCCCGGCTCGACCGAGAACGCGTGGCCGGGCTGCAGAACCTCGAAGTTGCCTGCGACGATGTACGGATCCTCGTGCGTTTCGAGGCCGATGCCGTGCCCGGTCCTGTGCACGAAGTACTCGCCGTAGCCCGCCGCGCTGATCGGCGTCCTGGCCGCCGCGTCTACCGCCGCAGCGGTGACGCCGGGCCGCACCACGGCGCACGCGGCCTTCTGCGCGTCCTGCAGCACCGGGTAGTACTCGGCCACGTCCGCCGGCGGCGCTCCGATCGCGTACGTGCGCGTGCAGTCCGAGCAGTATCCGGTGGGCATTGTCCCGCCGATGTCGACCACCACCGTGTCGCCGCGCTGAAGCACCCGGCCGGAGGCGGTGTGGTGCGGGCTCGCGCCGTTCGGCCCGGAGCCGACGATGGTGAAGTCGGCGGTGGCGTGCCCTTCGGCGAGGATCGCCCTGCCGATGTCGGCCGCCACCTCGGCTTCCGTGCGACCCGGCCGCAGCCAGCCAGGCACCTGCGCCTGCACCCGGTCGATGGCCTCGGCCGCCGCGCGCAACGCCGCGACCTCCGCGGGGCTCTTGCGGGCCCGCAGGTCGCGCAGCGCCGTGCTCGCCAGCTCCTGCCGGACGGCCGGCAGCGCGGCTCGCAGCCGCAGCACCATGAGCGCCCACATCCGGTCCGACAGTCCCACGGCTGCGACGCCGCCGAGGCAGCGGGCCACCAGCGCGTGCGGATCGTCCGTCTCGTCCCAGCCGACGATCTCGAGGTCCAGCGCCCCCGCCGGTGAGGCGTGCGCACCGCGCAGCTCCAGCCGCGGCACGATGAGGATCGGGTCCCCGTCGGCGGGCACCACCAGGCAGGTCAGGCGCTCGGACTCGTGCGCGTCGTAGCCGGTCACGTACCGCAGGTCGGGTCCGGGCGTGAGCAGCAGCGCGTCCAGTCCGGCTTTGCCCGTTGCCGCCGCGACGGCAGCCAGGCGACCGGCAGGAAACAACTCCGTTCCCCCGTGAACGTGGCCCACGGACGTCCTCCAGCGGCTTGCATCGTGTTGGTCCATCATCTCACCCGGTCACGGTGCGGCGGCGAGCGCCGACAGTGATCGGCCGAGCGAGGAGCCGAGCTGCCAGCGCTCGTCGAGCGCCGCAACCTTGGCCCGGTCCGGCGGGACGGACGGCAGGTGCCCGCCGCTGAGCTTGACCGGCGCGTCGGTCGCGACCCGCACGACCGGCAGGCACGCTTCCAGGTACGGACGCGCGGCGACCAGCTTCGCCCGGCTGCCCGGCGGGAAGCCGCCGTGCCCGGCGTCGATCGCGGCCAGCATCGCCTCGACCGAGCCGAACGCGCGCACGAGCGCGGCGGCCGTCTTCTCCCCCACGCCCGGCACGCCCGGCAGCCCGTCGCTCGGGTCGCCGCGCAGCGCCGCGAACGCCGCGTACGACCGGCCGGGGATCTGGTACCGCCGTGTCACGGCTGCCTCGTCGATCAGCTCGAGCCTGGCGACGCCCTTGCCGATGTAGCCGACCCTGATGCCGCGCGCGTCGTCGACAAGCTGGAACAGGTCCCGGTCGCCGGTGATCACCTCGACCGGCTCGGTGGCCTGGGCCGCCAGCGTGCCGATGATGTCATCGGCCTCATATCCGTGGGCCCATTTCATCGCGATACCGGCCGCGTCAAGCACCGCCACGATGATCGGCAGCTGCACGGTCAGCCCGTCCGGGATCTGCTCGGAGCCGTCCGGGTTCGCCCGGTGCGTCTTATAGGACGGGATCGCGCGCACCCGGAAGGCCGGCCGCCAGGACGCGTCCATGCACGCGAGCAGCCGGTCAGGGTGCCGGGCCCGCAACAGGGTGGCGATCATGTCGAGCAGGCCCCTGACCGCGTTCACCGAAGTGCCGTCGGGCGCTCGCATCGTCTCCTGCGGCACCCCGTAGAAAGCCCGGAAGTACATCGAGGCGGCGTCAAGCAGCATCGTGGTGCCCATACCGGCCATCCTGCCAGCCTGGCTCGGACCCCTCGGGGAGTTCTGGCCAGCTGGGTGTTCACGGGGTAATGGCGGGGCGCAGCGGGCACACTCCCTGATAGCCACGGCGCTGAGCTGCCGTTCGATAGATCAGCTCTATCGATCCATGGATAGCTGGCATTGGCGCCTGGCAGCCGCCGCGCCGTAGCCTATTGTCGAGTGATCCAGTAGGCAAATGTCGACCGGGCCAGTAGGCAAGGAGGCTCAGCATGACGGCTATCAGCCCGGTCCGCCCGCGATGTCCGGCCGATCTTGCGGCCGCCATCCGCGCCGCGACCGGCCGCCACACGGACTGGCAGCAGACCGCTGACCTCGTCGCCGCGGAGCTTTTGCGTCAGCTGCCCGGCCCGGACATCCTGACCGCCGCCGAGCGCGAGGGCGTGCCCGACGACTACCAGTGCCACGTGCTGCACGCCGAGCCCGACGGCTCCTTCTCGGTGACCGCCATGGTCTGGCGGCCTGGCCAGGTCACGCCGATTCATGACCACGTCACCTGGTGCGTGTTCGGCGTCCTGCAGGGGATCGAATACGAGGAGCTGTTCGCGCTCGCCGCCGACGGCACCCACCTCGCCGACGTCGGCCGCAGCCAGAACCGGCCGGGCGAGGTCAGCGGCTTCGCCCCGCCTGGTGACATCCACCGCGTCCGCAACGTGGGCGACGGAGTCGCCATCTCGCTGCACGTGTACGGCGCGGACATCACCCGGCTCGGCAGCAGCGTCCGCCGCACCTACGACCTGCCGGTCCTGGCGCCCACGGCACGCTGACAGGCCGGACCGCGAGCCTTCGGATCCGCCTGCACAACGGCCTGACGTTCGTCCTGATCGGGCCGGACCGGCTGCATAATCAATGAGCGCAAGCCTCGGACCTCAGCCGACAGGCTCGGCTAGCGCGCACGGCTGGCTGGACGGGCTGCTGCCCAGCCTTTGTCGCTAGACACGCATCAGAAGTACGCTGACCTTGTTTCGCCCCGGAGGCCACCGTCATGAGGCGCATGCTGCCGATCGTTATGGCTTCTTCCGCCTTGCTGGCCGTTGGTTGTGGTGGCAGCCAGCCGACGTATTACGTGGGAACCGACGGCACCGCGGTGGCGCTGATCACGTGGTCAGCACCCCAGACGGGCCGGGCGCTGGGCACCATCACCGACGACACGCTGTCCGGCACCGCGCCCAGCGAGGCCGTGAACGTGCAGACCGTGCCGGTTACGGTGCGGGTCAACGGCAGGGACGTGTCCTTCAACGGGAGCGGGCTCTCGGCGCTAGCGGGAGCGACGATCACAGGTACGCTCAGCGGCGCGACGCTGCGAATCACGGCGCCCGACGCGAGCGGATACCTGGAGTCGGCCGTGCTCCGGTCAGCCACGCGCGCGGCCTACGAGTCGGATCTGGCAAAGCTGCGGCAACGGGTGAGCCATGCCAACACGGCGGTCAAGCGAGGGCGGCCGCGGGAGCAGCCTGCCGCTCAGGTCACGACCGACCAGCAGCAAGTGGCGAGCGACAGCAGCACTCTGCAGACCGATGCTGACGGGCTGAGCACTGACGTGAACCAGATGGCCACGGACGTGCTGCAGACGAGCACGGATCTCGGCCAGCTTAAGTCCGACGCGGCGAACGGGCCGGGTCCGTCGTGCGATAACGTCGCCACCGTCGATGATGACGCGACGACCGTGGACGACGACGGGACGACGGTCGGGGACGACGGCACAACGCTCACGGACGATGTCGGTACTGTGCAGGGTGACATCAGCCAGCTCACCAGTGACCTGGCGACGCTGCAGAAGGATGGCGGCTCGGCGGTCGGTGACCCGAGTCCGCAGACAGTGGTCAGCCAGGCGCAGACTGACATCAGTAACGCGGTCAGCCTGGCAAATTCCTACATCGGGACCGTCAACGGGTACCTGAAGCAGGCGTACACGATCGCGAGCAACCTGGCCAGCAGCAGCTGCGGGGCCTAGCACCGAAGAACCGCTGGCGGCCCTATCAACTAGCGCAAACCTGTTAAGAACGGGCTCGTTTCGCCAGCCAGCTTTTCGCCCGCTAGCAGCGAGTCGGCTCGTGTTCTGTCGGTGTTAAGCGGTAGAATCGAATACAGGTTCTAGGCGCAAGTGCCGCTGAGGTCCCGCAGTGCGTAACCTCAGCGCTCGCGAGCCGCAGACCCGTGAGCCGCAGA